>JAZKEH010000543.1:0-12629 GCA_040387155.1 Pseudomonadota bacterium
CATCTGTGCCTTGATGAAATCCTGCGCGAGCAAGTAAAGCTGAAGCCGGTATTTGCCATCTGTGTGGGCATGCAGGCATTGATGCAGCGCAGCGAAGAAAACGGCGGCGTGGATTGCATAGGCTTGTTTGCCGGCCAGGTGCGCCGCTTCGATGAGAAGGCAAAAGATGCTGCCGGCAATGGCCTGAAAATACCGCACATGGGCTGGAATCGCGTGCGGCAGACCCGCAAGCATCCAATGTGGGCAGGCATTCCCGACAACGAATATTTCTATTTCGTGCACAGTTACTACATCGCGCCAGATGCGCCGAATGAAGTGATGGGCGAGAGCGACTATCCCTTGCCCTTCTGCGCTGCGCTCGCCCACAAGAATGTATTTGCCGCGCAATTCCATCCCGAGAAAAGCCAACGCAGTGGTTTGCAGCTGTATCGTAATTTCCTCACATGGAATGGCGAGGCGTAGGAGCAACGATGTCACTGGCAAAACGCATCATCCCCTGTCTCGACTGTGACAACGGTCGCGTCGTCAAAGGCGTCAAGTTTGTCGACATTCGTGATGCCGGCGATCCGGTGGAAATATCGAAGCGCTACTGCGATCAGGGTGCCGACGAAATCACTTTCCTCGACATCACGGCCAGCAGCAACGAGCGCAGCACAACAATCCATACAGTAGAAGCCATTGCGTCGCAGGTATTCATTCCGCTGACAGTGGGTGGTGGCATTCGCAAATTGCAGGATATCCGCAACATGCTGAATGCGGGGGCCGACAAGGTCAGCATCAACACCACTGCAGTGCTGAATCCCGAGTTTGTGCGCGAGGCCTCTGATCGTTTCGGATCGCAGTGCATTGTTGTCGCCATTGATACCAAGTGCGTATCAAAACCGGGTGAGCCCAAGCGTTGGGAAATTTTCACGCACGGCGGCCGTAATCCAACCGGCCTGGAAGCCATTGCGTGGGCGAAGAAGATGGTGAGCTACGGTGCTGGCGAAATTCTGCTGACCAGCATGGATCGCGATGGCACCAAGAGTGGCTTTGATCTCGATCTCAATCGTGCGATCAGTGAAGCAGTGACTGTGCCCGTCATCGCGTCAGGCGGTGTCGGCAATCTGCAGGATCTGGTGGACGGTA
Source organism: Pseudomonadota bacterium (assembly GCA_040387155.1). Taxonomy (GTDB): domain Bacteria; phylum Pseudomonadota; class Gammaproteobacteria; order Pseudomonadales; family Pseudohongiellaceae; genus CAILUG01. Next base: position 1,129 of record JAZKEH010000543.1, read on the forward strand.
TTCTTGTCGGCAAGGCTGATGCAGTGCTGGCGGCCAGCATCTTTCACTTCGGTGAGCATTCGATTCCGGAAGCGAAGGCCTACATGCGCGAGCGCGGCATCGAAATGCGCTGAGAGTTTTCAGGCTTCTCAGCGCAGCGTTCGTCAATTCAGTGCTTTCAGCACATTCAAACCCTTCAACACATTCAACGCTTCGTTGAGCTGATAGTCAGCGACGATTACGTCCTCTGCTGACACCACGGGTTGCGGAGTTGCTGCCGGTGGCGCGGCGGCAGGCGGTGCGTCACCTTGCGCAGGATTGCCATTGGCGAGATGGCCAGCAAGATCTTCTTCGCGATAGGCGGTAACGCTATCCGCAATGCGCGTGACCTGGCCGCGATCAACGACGATGTCAGGAATAATGCCGGTCGCCTGGATCGAGCGACCGCTTGGCGTGAAGTACAGCGACGTTGTCAGCTTGATGGCGCGATCATTTGTCAGCGGCAACACAGTTTGCACAGAGCCTTTGCCGAAGCTGCGCGTGCCCATGATGATGGCGCGCTTCAGATCCTGCAGGGCGCCCGCCACGATTTCAGAGGCTGATGCCGAGCCGCCATTGATCAAGACAACCACTGGAACGCCGTTGCTCGGATCGGCCGGTGTCGCTTCAAAGCGCATGCTGGAGTTGTTGATGCGACCTTCGGTGTAGACGATGAGGCCGCTCGTCACAAAAGCATCGACAACGCCGACCGCCGATTGCAGCACGCCACCGGGATTGTTGCGCAAGTCCAACACCAAGCCTTTCAGATTGCTGCCATCGCCTTGCAATCTGCCCAGCGCATCCACTACTTCAGTGCCCGTGTTGGCAGAGAACTGCGAAATGCGAATGTAGCCAAAGCCGGGTTCCAGTTCGCGCGAACGAATGCTGCGCGCCTTGATGATTTCGCGCGTGACAGAGATTTCAAAGGGTTCGGTGACACCTTCACGCAATATGGTCAGTCGTATTGTTGAGCCGGGCTCTCCGCGCAGCAATTCTGTTGTATCGCCGAGGGTCACTTCCTGAGCCGGCGTGTCATCAAGTTTGATGATCAGATCGCCCGCCTGGACGCCAGCACGTGCCGCCGGCGAATCATCCATCGGCGAGATGATCTTGATCAGTCCGTTCTCGATGCCCACTTCGACGCCAAGACCGCCAAACTCGCCGGTAGTGGTTTCCTGCAGTTGTGAGAAATCGTCTTTCGCAAGATAGGTGGAATGCGGATCGATGCCCGCCAGCATGCCCTTGATGGCATTCTCCAGCAGCGTCTTGTCGTCGATGGGTTCGACATAGGCTTCACGTACCTGGCTCAGCACTTGCGCGAAGATGCGGACCTCGTCCATCGGCAATGGCAGGTTGTTGTTGGGCGCAGCGGTTTCAGCAACAGCCGGCGCAGGTTCAATGGCGCTCGGTGGATCGGCGTCCTGACCGAGAGACGACGCGCTGCAAAGTGCAGCGCACATCAGCACGGACATGGTGGGAACCGAAGGGAGCAATTCAGCTAAACGTTTGCGTGACAGCATGGGAACCTCAACCTCGACATGAGGATGGTATAGGCAACATCAGGAATACGTGGGGCGTATCATTTACGGGCTATACACCAGTTGACCGGATTTTCAGCTTTTCCGTCGTGACGAATTTCAAAATAAAGACCAGTGGCGCTTTGACCACCGGTATTGCCAACAGCTGCAATGACATCGCCAGCTTCGACCCAGGCCCCGGCAGGTTTGTATAACTCCTGATTGTGAGCATACAAACTCATGTAACCATCGCCATGGTCAATTATCAATAGTTGCCCTGAATTGCCGAACCAGTCGGCAAAAACCACACGTCCCGGATGCACGGCCGTTACTTTGGTACCTGCTTTTGCATCCAGCATTACGCCTTCATAGGTCAGATCGCCCAGCTCATAGCGTGAGCCAAAACTGTGGCTGACACGGCCCTCGACAGGCCAGGTCAACCGGCCCTTGCGACTGGCGAATGGTGTTGCCGGTTTGGCGGAATCACGCTGACTGGCTGCCTGCCGTAATTCTTCCAACAGCAGCTGTGTTTCCACGCGTTGTTGTTCAAGATTGTTCAGCTGTTGGTTCTGGCCCGACAAGTCATCGTCGAGGTTTGCCAACAACTTCTGGCGTTCTGCCTGCTTGTCGGCCAGCGTCGCTTGTTGCGTCTGCAAATCAATTTGCTGTTGTGCCATGCGTTCGGCGCTGGCACTCAGCTCGTTGCTGGTATTCGCCAGTTGCAGCAACAGTTGATTGAACTCGGCGATGCGTTCAGAGCGTGATGCACTGAAGTACTCGTAGTAACGGACGATGCGCGCTGACTCGGCGGGGTCCTGCTGGTTCAGCAGCAGCTTCAGATATTCCTGGTTGCCGCTGATCCAGGCGGCACGCAGATACTGACCCAGCTCGCCTTGTTGTTGTTTGCGTTGGTCTTCAAGTTTTTTTGCTTGTTGTTGCAGCAATACCTGCGAATCACGCTCGGCAGCAATCTGTTCATTCAAGGACGTAGCCTGTCGTTGCAAATCACCAATTGCCCTTTCGCTGCTCTGTACTTCGGTGCTGAGTTTGCTGCGTTGGCGACCGAGCGCCGCGACTTCTTTCTTTACCTTGTTGATGCTGGCTTCGATAGTGGCCAGTTCCTTTTTGCTGGCATCCGCATTGGCAGGCTGCTCCGCTGCCACCAAGACTGTTGGCGATAGCAACAGGCAAACAACAGCAAGGTGCAGGATAGTCTTCAACCGGATTGCACCAATGAATGCCCCAACATTTCTTTCGGCTGCGGCAGGTCCATTAAAGTCAGCAGGCTGGGTGCAACATCGGACAAGGCGCCATCGTTCGCGAGCTTGAGCGAGCGTGGTCCGACATAGACCAATGGCACCGGGCCATTGGTGTGCTGCGTCATCGCCTGACCGGTTTCTTCATCAAGCATCTGTTCGACATTGCCATGATCGGCGGTGATGAGGCACTGGCCGCCGACTGCCAGCAGCGCATCAGTGATTTTGCCGAGACAATCATCCAGCACTTCGACGGCCTTGATCGCTGCTGGCAGCGAACCGGTATGTCCCACCATGTCGCCGTTGGCGAAGTTGCAGATGATGGCGTCGTATTCGCGATGGGTGATGGCGGCCACCAGTTTTTCAGTAACTTCGTAGGCGCTCATTTCCGGTTGCAGGTCGTAGGTTTCCACTTTGGGTGACGGCACCAGAATGCGGGTTTCACCGGGATACTCCTGTTCGCGTCCGCCGCTGAAGAAAAATGTGACGTGGGCATACTTCTCGGTTTCGGCAATGCGCAACTGGGTGCGACCGATAGTAGAGAGATACTCACCGAGACTGTTGCTAAGATTCTCCGGTCCGAAGGCGCAGTCTGTGCGCAGATCGGATGAGTACTCCGTCAACGACGTAAAGGTGCTCAGTTTCGGCAAGGTGCCGCGATCAAAACCGCTGAATTCAGTCTTGATGAAAACGCCGGTCAATTGACGCGCGCGATCGGCGCGGAAATTCATGAATACGACGGCATCGTTGTCCTGCATCGCTGCGGAGGGTTCGTTGTCGGCTCTTAGCACTGCAGGTTGCACAAACTCATCGTTCTCGCCGCGCACATAAGCGGCCTGTAATGCAGTGAGTGGGGTTGCGTAAGTGAACTCGGCGCGCCCGTGGCACATGGCATTGAAGGCTTTCTCGACGCGATCCCAGCGCTTGTCGCGATCCATGCCAAAGAAGCGACCTCCGACCGAAGCGATGCGGCCACAGCCCTTGGCTGCAAACCAGTCACTGAAACGTCGCAACGATGCTTCCGCACAACGCGGAGGTGTATCACGGCCATCAAGCATCGCGTGCAGATAAATCTTCTTGCAGCCTTTCTTCAATGCCAGCTCAAGCATCGCCATGATCTGGTCTTCGTGGCTGTGAATGCCGCCGTCCGACAGCAGGCCAAGCACATGCAGTGCGCTGCCATGCTGCAACGCCTTGTCGATGGCGCCAACCAGTGCCGGATTCGTGAAGAAGTCGCCATCAACAATGGCTTTATTGATGCGGGTAAGGCTCTGATAGACAACACGGCCGGCACCGAGATTCATGTGCCCGACTTCGGAATTGCCCATCTGCCCGTCAGGCAGCCCCACCTTCATTCCCGAAGTATGGATCAACGTATGCGGGAAGCGACCCAGCAGGCGGTCCCAGACCGGGGTATTGGCCAACGCAATGGCATTGTTTTCAGTAGCGTCGCGATGGCCCCAGCCATCGAGGATCAACAGTAGCGTGGGAGCGGATTTCATGACATTCCACATCAAAAGGAAGTAAGCCCGGATTCTAATGGCGGGCCCAGACCATAGCCAGCGCGCCTGACTTCCCCGGGCCGGCTGTGTATACTGCCGCGCTCCCGCAAATGGCCCTTGGCCAGCTGCATTGGCAGCGGCGGATCAACCTACTCAAGCAAGTTTCTGCATGGCACGTTTTGTCGAATTCGCAGTAAATCACTGGATGCTTACCGGCCTTTGGCTGGCCATTGCCATCGCCCTGCTCGCGTACCTGAACTCGAAAATTGCGAGCAGTCTGAGCCCGCATCAGGCCGTAGCCCTCGTCAATAAGGAAGATGGGGTCGTGCTGGATATCCGCGAACGCAAGGAATTCGACAAAGGCCACATTGTGGATGCGATCAATATTCCGCTCTCGAAGCTGGCTGATCGGGCTGCCGAGCTCGAGAAGCACAAGGAAAGCCCCATCATTGTTGTCTGTCAGCACGGCCAGAATTCCGGCGAAGCAGTAAAACTGTTGCAGACCAAGGGCTTCGCCAAAGCCAACAAGCTGGGCGGCGGCTTGTCCGAGTGGCAGACCCAGAATCTGCCCGTCGTGAAATAGCCCGCAGCAATCGCACAACTCCTTAACTCAAGACACAACCTAACCTGACAGGTGACACATGGCAGACGAGACAAACACGGCTCCGCAGGCTGAACCCCGTTTTGGCGTTCAACGCATTTACATCAAAGACGCGTCGTTCGAAGCGCCAGATACGCCGGAATGTTTCCGTCGCGCCTACAACCCCAAGGTCAATTTCAGCATCAACAGCCGCAGCAAGAAGATCGATGGCGACTCCTATGAAGTCGTGCTGCGCCTGACTGCCGATGTGAAGCAGGACGACAAGACCGTGTTTCTGGTGGAAGTACAGCAAGCCGGCATTTTTGAAGTCGGTGGCCTGGAAGGCGATCGTCTGGAACAGGTGCTGACGATTACCTGCCCTGGCATCCTGTTCCCGTATGGCCGCGAAGCCATTGACGCACTGGCGATCAAGGGCAGTTTCCCGGCCCTGATGCTGGCCCCGATCAACTTTGAAGCGGTTTACATGCAGGCGAAGCGCAACCAGGCCCAGCAAGCGCAGGTTCCAGTTAGCTGAACAAGGAATTGCTCTGATCCAGAAGCGGGGTTGTCCTTGGGGCGCCCCGCTTTTTTTATGCTTTGGCGCCCGGGTAGCCCAACTGGCGCCAGGCTTCGTAGGCGGCCACGGCTACCGAGTTGGACAGATTCAAGCTGCGGCTGACGGCAACCATGGGTAGACGCAAAACTGTTGAGATATCTGACGATGTCCGCAATTTTTCTGGCAATCCCTGCGTTTCGCTACCAAATAGCAGGAAGTCTCCTGCCGCAAAAGCATGATCGGTGTGGTGCTTTTGTCCCTTCGTGCTGAACGCGATCACCCGCGTTGGCTGACACCTTTCCTTGAAGGCTTCCCATGTAGGGTGCACAAGGACGGTACTGAATTCGTGGTAGTCCAGACCTGCCCGCCGAAGACGCTTTTCATCCAGCGAGAAACCAAGCGGCTCAATCAGATGCAACTGGCAGCCAATATTGCTGGTGAGCCGGATGATATTGCCCGTATTGGGCGGAATTTCCGGCTGGTGAAGCACAATGCTGATCACAAAAAGTCCTTTAAAAATAAATAGATACAAGTCTTGGTTGCTTGCTGTGGGCCAATGGACCAGACAGAAGTATCCCGCCGATGGAGGTTTTGACCCCAAGCACTGATGTCACGGGAAGATTTCCCATTCATCCCGTGAGGGCTCGCTCCTTAGAATTGCAGCCTCGAAAAGTGCCCCTCGTGCAGGTGGGCCGCTTATCGAGGAGTATCGAGGCCCTGTCAGGAATGTTCAATAAGCTGAACGTGCGCGCACCATGACCTAGCGCGCCATTGGATGCTTGATCCTGATAGTGAGAGTAATGAACCAAGAGGAAGGCCATGAGCCTGGTCAATGACATGTTGCGCGATCTTGATCGCCGCAATCGCCGCGGGGGTGAGCAGACAGCGCCCGCCGACGTCAGCATGCGCGTTGTTTCGTCTGCTGCCGGGAGCAATCGCCTACCGGCTATCGCCATTGTATTGAGCGTGGTGGTGGGAGTAACCAGCGTTTATTTTCTGTTCAATCACAGTCATGAGACTGTGGTTGCAACTACTGCACCAGCGGCTACTGTTTCGAGGGCCAATGGCGCGGCTGCTTCGGTGTCAACACAACCTGAATCTTCCTCAGCAACCCTTCCTGCCGTCGACGCCAACTAACACGCGCGCGCGAACAACAATTTTTCACCAGATTGGTTGCGCTTGGGTAATTCAGCACGGGCCCGTGCTGAATCGAGTAAGCAATTGCTTATTCGCCCGCTTCGTCTTCTTCGTCGGTAGCGCTGCTCTGCATGCCAAGTTCCTTGAGCTTGCGCGTCAGCGTGTTGCGGCCCCATCCCAATAGTTCTGAAGCATCGCGCTTGCGGCCACCGCTGTGTTGCAGCGCCACTTCGATCATGCATTTCTCAAACAGCGGTGTGGCTTGCTGCAGGATGCCGGTATGGCCGAGTTTCAATTCCTGATCGGCCCAGTGTTTAAGGTTCTGCACCCAATTACCGGCCACTGGATGATCTTCGGTAGAGGTGTGGAATTCTTCTGGCAGGTCATTGATAAAAATTTCGCGGCCTGCCGCCATTACTGTGATCCAGCTGCAAAAATTTTCCAGCTGACGCACGTTGCCAGGCCAAGGCAGGTTCGTCAGGAATTTGCTGGTTTCTGGCCGCAAGACTTTCTTCTCAACGCCCATTTGCTGCGCAGCCTTGCGCAGAAAGTGTTCGCACAGCGCAGGAATGTCTTCGCGACGGTCGCTGAGTCGCGGCAGATGAATCGGAATTACATTGAGGCGATGGAACAAGTCTTCGCGGAACAGATGTTCTTTGACACGAACTTCGAGATTCTGGTGAGTGGCGGCAATGACGCGCACATCAGCCTTGATCGGCGAGAGTCCGCCGACGCGGTAGAACTCGCCATCGGACAACACGCGCAACAAGCGGGTCTGGGTTTCCATCGGCATGTCACCGATTTCATCAAGGAACAAGGTGCCGCCGTGCGCTTGCTCGAAACGGCCAACGCGCGTTTGAGTAGCGCCGGTGAAGGCGCCTTTCTCATGGCCGAACAATTCGGATTCGATAAGGTCTTTGGGAATGGCGGCGACGTTGAGGGGAATGTAGGGTTTGTCGGCGCGCGGACTGTGTTTGTGCAATGCCTGTGCTACCAGCTCTTTGCCAGTGCCGGATTCACCCTTGATCAATACCGTAATGTTGGAATGCGACAAGCGGCCAATTGCGCGAAACACTTCCTGCATCGACGGCGCTTCACCGATGATGGTCTTGGTTTCCTGCACGGTGATGGTATGTGTTTCGCCGCGCGACTCCTGCGAGTGGCGAATTGCGCGCTGCGCGACAGCAACTGCTTCGTTAACGTCGAAAGGTTTTGGCAAATATTCAAAGGCGCCATGTTTATAGGACTGCACGGCACTGCTGAGGTCGGAATGCGCTGTCATGATGATGACGGGGATCTGCGGATAGGCTTCCTGCACTTCACCCAGCACTTGCAAGCCATCGCTGCCCGGCATGCGAATGTCGCTGATGATGGCCGCGGGTTGGCGGGTGCGCAGGCGACTTAGCATCGTATCGCCGTTGTCGAAACTTTCACTGCTCAGGCCAGCCTTGGCAAAAGATTTTTCAAGCACCCAGCGAATGGAGCGATCGTCGTCCACTATCCAGATAGTGTCCTTGTTCATGTGTTACTACCTTCATTGCTAATTGGAATGGTGAGCATGAAACGGGTCCTTCCTTCCTGGCTCTCGCATTCAATCAAACCGGCATGGTTTTTTATGATGTTCTGTGCAATAGACAAGCCAAGTCCTGTGCCTTCGGCGCGTCCACTGATGAGAGGATAGAAAATGTTTTCGATAATGTGCGCCGGAATGCCGGGGCCGTTGTCGATGACTTCGATGCGCGCGACGAGTTTATGGGTCACTGTGGCAATGGTGGCGTGCGTGACAGCGCGGGTCCTGAGCAGAATTTGCGGCACCTGTTTCTGGTGCGGATTTTCGGTCAGCGCCTGCATCGCATTACGGACAATGTTCAGAACGGCCTGGATCAGCTGTTCGAGGTCGCCGGAAATTTCCGGCAGGCTGGGATCGTAGTCGCGCACGATTTTGATGGAGCCCTTGGTTTCGGCTTCCACCAGACTGCGGACGCGCTCAAGCACTTCATGGATGTTGAGGCTGCGTATCACCGGCTTCTTGTAGGGGCCGGTGAGGCGATCGACCAGATTCACCAGCCGGTCGGCTTCTTCAATAATGACGTTGGTGTAATCCTGCAACTGGGAGTTCGGCAGTTCGCTGGCCAGCAATTGCGCAGCGCCGCGAATGCCGCCAAGCGGATTCTTGATCTCATGACTCAGGCCGCGAATCATTTCAACGGTAATTTCGTGTTTGGCCAGCAAGGTTTCCTTGCGGCTGATGGACCAGCTGCGATTGATTTCCTGCAGTTCAAGCAGATACCAGGTGCTACCGGCGTCATTCACGATCGACGTGGCGTGATCGACCAGCAGCTTGTTGCCGCTGGGCAATAGCAATTCCACCCGGCGGCTGATCAGGGTTGTATTACTGCGCCGCACCGCCATCAGCGCCTGCTCCAGCGTGTCTCCATTGCGGAACAGTTCGCTGACATGGGCTAAATGGGAGTGGCGGTCGCTGGTTTCGAGCAATGCTTCAGCAGCGGGATTCATGTGATAGAGGCAATAACCCTTGTCGAGTACCACCACTGCAGTAGTCAGGTTGTCGAGCAGGCGGGTATTGAAACTTTCGCTGGTCACTTTGCCCGAGTTCCGGATTTTGTCGAAAACTGAGTTCATCCTGTGGATCGCATCCTGTCAGGTACGGCACTGTCTTCATGCAATTAGTGCACCAAGCTGGCCATGGTGGGGAGCGCGTTGATTTTCGGTCCAAATACGGGAGGAGCTGGTGTGTTGGTAGTGCTTAAACGGATTAATTGCACAATTTTGGTGCATTTGAGTCACTGTACGCTTTTCAATGGCACAAAAAAAGCCCGCTGATGAAGGCGGGCTTTTCTGAATTCAGGTGGGGATCGGGGGTCTTACCCTCGACCCCGCCTCGAAACGGGGCTTAACGGGCCGGACTTAGCAAGAGTAGTAAAGTTCGAACTCAAGCGGGTGAGTGGTCATGTTGACCAGCACATGTTCCTGTTTCTTCAGTTCGATGTAGGCATCGATCGTTTCGTCGCTGAACACGCCGCCGGCGGTCAGGAACGCGCGATCCTTGTCGAGGTGACGCAGTGCATCCATCAGGTCGTCAGCAACCTGCGGGATCAGCGCTTCTTCTTCCGGCTCCAGATCGTACAGATCCTTCGAAGCAGGTTCGCCCGGGTGGATCTTGTTCTTGATGCCGTCGATACCAGCCATCAGCATGCCTGCAAAGAACAGGTAGGGGTTGGCAGTGGAGTCGCCGAAGCGTACTTCGATACGAATGGCTTTCGGGTTGCCGCCCATGATGTACGGGATACGGATGGAAGCAGAACGGTTACGGGCAGAGTAAGCCATCATGGTTGGGGCTTCGTAGCCTTTTACCAGACGCTTGTAGGAGTTGGTGGAGCAATTGCCCAATGCATTCAAGGCCTTGGAATGTTTGATGATGCCGCCGATGTAGTACAGGGCGTCGTCAGACAGACCGGCATAACCCGAACCTGCAAACATGTTCTTGCCATCCTTGAAGATGGACTGATGCACGTGCATGCCGTTGCCGTTGTCGCCAACGATCGGTTTTGGCATGAAGGTGGCGGTTTTGCCGAAGGCATCAGCTACGTTATGTACAACGTATTTCAGCGTCTGTACTTCGTCGGCTTTCTTGGTCAGCGTGTTGAACGCTACACCGATTTCGCACTGGCCGGCGTTGCACACTTCGTGATGATGGATTTCAACGTCCAGACCCATTTCCTGCATCGTGCTGCACATCGCAGCGCGGATGTCGTGCAAGGAATCAACTGGCGGAACCGGGAAGTAGCCACCCTTGACGCGTGGCGTGTGGCCTTTCGGGCCGTCTTCCTTGTCCTTGTCGGTGGACCAGGCAGCTTCCTGGGAAATGATCTGGCTCATGCAGTAGCCCATCGTCGTACGGTATTTGACGTCGTCGAAGATGAAGAATTCTGGCTCAGGACCCATGTAGGCGGTGTCACCGATGCCGGTGGATTTCAGGTAGGCCTCGGCACGCAGCGCAATGGAGCGGGGGTCGCGGTCGTAACCGGACATGGTGGCAGGCTCAAGAATGGTACAGACAATGTTGACCTGGGCTTCTTCGGCAAATGGATCAAGTACGGCAGTCTCGTCATCAGGCAGCAGCACCATGTCGGATTCGTTGATGCCTTTCCAGCCAGCGATGGATGAGCCATCGAACATCTGACCCTTGAAGAAATTGGCGCTTACTTTGTTGGCCGGGAAGGTCACGTGCTGCTGTTTGCCCTTGGTATCAGTAAAACGGAGGTCAACCCACTTTACATCGTTATCTTTGATTAGTTTGAGCGTCTTCTCAGACATGATTTTCCTCCGCAGAGCTGTTAACCAGGTATGCCTGGTGTCTGTTTATAGTGATTAAGGTGGTTAGTCTTGAGTCGGGGGCTGGCCACGGTCCTGGCTAACTATCTTTGTTGCGTACTTTGTTGCGTACTTATTTGCGTACCCTTACGCCTTACTTTGCCGTAATTTGCCGGAACTTCTTGTTGGCTTGGCAGTAGCAGGGGAGGCAAAATATATGCCATGCGTTTGGAACATGGAAGCATTGATTTTGCAGTGATTTAGCCATCACTCGCGTGCGCAAATGCACCAATAATGAGCAATTTTTTAGATTTGCACCGTTAAGGTGCCACCAATGCTCCAAAGCAGGCCTCGTAGCTGGAACCCCACCCATGAAGTACCTCGTTCGCTATTCCGGAGAAATGACCACGAAGAGCCGGGTTGTCCGCACCCAGTTCTGCAAACAGCTGCGCCGTAATCTGGCCCGGCTGCTGCGTGTCCACCTGGATCTAATGGACAAGGCTGCTGCTCCCCATGATCCCGCCGCCGTCACTGTGGACGGGAACTGGGACAATCTGCAGGTGACGCTGCCCGTGGGCAAAGAGGCGTTGGCGCCGGAAG
>JAZKEH010000543.1:12639-15684 GCA_040387155.1 Pseudomonadota bacterium
GGTGTTTGCTCAATTGATCGGCGAGGAACTTGGCCACCTTGAACGCACCGCCGTCGAACTGTTGCAGCATCCGGTGGCTGGCATCGACCTCAACCTCGGTTGTCCTGCACCGAAAGTTTACAAGAAGAATGTCGGCGGTGGGCTGTTGCAGCGGTCAGAGGCTCGTGGTGTCGATCTCCACAAACCTGACGTAACGGTATTGCTGGAGATTCGCGACCAGACATTGTTCATCATCGATACCAGCATTCGCGGCATTGGCGGCTTTCCTCTGGGCACCCAGGACAACGTGGTTTCCCTGATTTCCGGTGGATTTGATTCTGCGGTTTCTTCGTATCTTTCCATGAAGCGGGGCCTGCGTACCCACTTCCTGTTTTTCAACCTCGGCGGGCGCGAACACGAGATTGCTGTAAAGGAGGTGGCGCTATATCTGTGGATGAAATTCGGCGCATCACATGCCGTGCAATTTATCACGGTGCCGTTCGAGGCTGTAGTCAACGAGATTCTGGAGAAGATCGACAACTCGCAGATGGGTGTTGTGCTGAAGCGCATGATGTTGCGTGCGGGTACGGCAGTTGCAGACTATCTTGAAGTGGAAGCCATGGTAACCGGCGAAGCGGTGGCCCAGGTTTCGAGTCAGACGCTGATCAATCTGGCCGTTATTGATGAAGTAACCCCGAAGATGGTGCTGCGTCCGTTGATCATGACGGACAAGCAGGACATCGTTGATCTGGCGCGTCAGATTGGCACAGAAGAATTTTCCGCCGTGATTCCGGAATATTGCGGTGTCATCTCCGTGAAACCAACGACGCGTGCCAAGCGCGGCAAGATCTTGCACGAAGAAGAACGATTTGATTTTTCTATTCTTGAGCGCGCAATTGCAGAGCGGGTGTCGCTTGACATTCGCACGATGCAGGCCGCGCTGCAGGAAGATCCGGCGCCAACGATGGTCGAGCCCGTGATTGATGTGCCGCAGGAAAAACTTGTTGTCATCGATATTCGCCATCCGACGGATGAGGATCGGCGTCCGCTGCGGCAGCAGTTGCATCCCCAGCAGCACGTGCCGTTCTACCGTCTCAATGCCCTGTTTTCTACGTTGCCGGCTGACAAACATTACCTGCTGTATTGTGACAAGGGTGTCATGAGCCGCCTGCATGCGTCATACCTGCGGGAGCAGGGTTTCACCAATGTCGGGGTATTTCGTAGCAATTCCTGACAAATCAGCCCTTAATTGTTAAGAAGCGGCTTGGCCCTCGTGGTGCGGGCTCATGTATAATCGCGCGTCTTTTTTACCCCCTCCGTTCTTTCTTCCGCACAGGATTTCCCCCGTGATAGACAATATCCGCAACATCGCGATCATCGCGCACGTTGACCATGGCAAAACCACACTGGTCGACAAGCTGCTGCAGCAGTCAGGCACCCTCGCTTCCCGAGGCAAGGAAGTGGAACGTGTAATGGACTCCAACGACCAGGAGCGCGAGCGCGGCATCACGATTCTTGCCAAGAACACCGCTGTGCGCTGGAACGGCTTCCGCATCAACATCGTGGATACACCAGGCCACGCCGACTTCGGTGGTGAAGTGGAGCGCGTACTGTCGATGGTCGATTGCGTACTGCTGCTGGTGGATGCTGTGGACGGTCCGATGCCACAGACCCGCTTTGTAACGCAGAAAGCGTTTTCCAACGGCCTCAAGCCCATCGTTGTTATCAACAAGGTCGATCGCGAAGGCGCGCGTCCGGATTGGGTGCTGGGTGAAGTGTTCGACCTGTTCGACAAACTTGGCGCAACCGAAGAGCAGCTCGACTTCCCGGTAATTTATGCATCGGCCTTGTTGGGCCGTGCCGGCCATGATCCACATAATCTTGAAGAGAACATGAACCCGCTGTTCCAGCTGGTGGTCGACAAGGTGTTGCCACCACCTGTGAACGATCAGGGTCCACTGCAAATGCAGATCAGCGCGCTCGACTACTCATCCTACCTCGGCGTTATCGGCGTAGGCCGCATCACGCGCGGCAAAGTCAAAGTGGGTATGCAGGTTGTCGTCGTTGATCGCGAAGGCAAAAGCCGCAAGGCCAAGATTGGTCTCGTCAAAACCTACATGGGTCTGGACCGTGTTGACGCGCAGGAAGCCAGCGCGGGTGACATCATCTGTATCACCGGCATCGAAGCGCTGAACATCTCTGACACAATCTGCGATCCGGCTGCACCGGAAGCCATGAAGCCGTTGTCCGTCGACGAACCCACGGTAACGATGACCTTCCAGGTCAATGATTCCCCGTTCGCCGGTCTCGACGGCAAATACGTGACCAGCCGCAATATCAGGGATCGTCTTGAGCGCGAACTGATCCATAACGTGGCCCTGCGCGTTGAATCAGGCGCAACTGCCGACAAATTCATCGTTTCCGGCCGTGGCGAATTGCACTTGTCCGTGTTGATCGAAAACATGCGTCGCGAAGGTTTCGAACTGGCCGTGTCGCGTCCGCAGGTAATCCGCAAGGAAATCGACGGCGTCATGATGGAGCCGTACGAAATCCTAGTCATCGACATCGACGAGCAGCATCAGGGCAAGGTCATCGAAGAGCTCGGCAAACGCAAAGCTGAAATGACCGAAATGGGCAACGACGGAAAGGGCCGTACCCGTTTGAACTTCATGATTCCAACGCGCGGCTTGATCGGCTTCCGTACGCATTTTCTCAGCATGACATCCGGTACCGGTATCCTGACCTCGATCTTTGACCGCTTCGGTCCGATCAAGACCGGCGATATTGGCACCCGCCAGAACGGTGTGATGATTTCCAACGTGAAGGGCAAGGTGCTCGGCTATGCGTTGTTCACGTTGCAGGAACGCGGCCGTTTGTTCGTCGATCCCGGTATCGAAGTGTACGAAGGCATGATCGTGGGCTTGCACAGTCGTGAAAATGACATTGTGGTCAACCCGACCAAGGCCAAGCAGTTGACCAACATTCGCGCCGCCGGTACCGACGAGAACATTGTGCTGACCCCGCCGATTCGCCACAGTCTCGAGCAGGCGATGGAGTTCATTGATG
>JAZKEH010000544.1:0-7685 GCA_040387155.1 Pseudomonadota bacterium
TCGCATGCGTCACTTCCGGAATCACCTGCGACTGCATCTGCGGCATCCACTGCTGCAACTGCTTCAACGACGCGCCATGACCGCTGACGCCAGTGATGTAAATGATTGGCTGCTTGATAGTGGCAGCCTTCTCTGCATTGAAAACCCAGCCCGTCATCGCCGGCGTTTCTGTCGTGAATACCGTATCAACATCGGCCATCACCTGGGCGGGACCGCCGGGCACACGGGCGGCCAGCTCGCGCCAGTTGTCGCCGTAGGACATGGTGGAGAACGTGTTCATCGCGCCTTCCTTGTCGCCGGATTTCCAGGTGGCTGTCAGTTGCGCGAAGGCGGCGGGCGGTGCGGCGGGATCGAACACGGGTGGCTCGATGACGACAAGGTCGTGCACGAGTTCGGGGGCATCGAGTGCCAGTTGCAACGAAGTCGAGGCGCCAAAGCTGTGGCCAACGATATGGGCTTTGCTGATGCCGAGCGCGGTCAGCAATGCGTTGGCGTCGGCGGCATGATCTTGCATAGTGAACGGATCGGGTGTGCGTGAGCTGCCGGCGAAGCCGCGTCGGTGATAGCGGATCAGTTGATAGCCAGCGAGTGAAGGTTCGCGCATGACGTTGTAGAAGGTGGCGGCTACGCCGGTGCCGTGGATCAGCAGGACGGGTTCGCCGCTGCCGATGACTTCGTATTCCAGTTCGCCGCCGTTAATGGCAATGCGTTTTAGTTCGGCGTCGGCAGCTTGCAGGCTTGTTGTGGTCAGCAAGCCGAGCAGCAGGCAGGACACAAGAGCGGCGACACTTCTGGGCAAGGTGTGGAACAGCGCTGGCATGGCGGGAACTCCATGGTTGTTTTTCTGGTTATTGTTCTTGGTTGTGGTGCGGAGGATCTGTGCTGGTTGACCGCGAGGCTGCTACTTTCTTGCAAAGGCTACGGCATGCGGCAGAATGCGGCTGAACGAAAACGGCTGGCACTGCGGTCAGTCTCACAGCTTGCGTTGATCCCTTTCCATCCTCCCAAAGAAGCCTTTATGAAGTCTCATATAAAAAGGACGTCCATGAATATCCTTATCCGCTTGCCTGCACTCACCTCTTTATTAGCTGCTGCACTGGTTACGAGTGTAGCCGTGCACGCTGCCGATGCGGAATCCCGCAACGGCGCCACGCTGTTTGCAGCGAACTGTGCGAGTTGTCATGCGCCGGTCGAGAATGCACGAGCGCCGTCGTTGCAGGCGCTGCGTGGGCTGGCGCCGGAAGCGGTGCTGACCTCGTTGCAGCGCGGCAAGATGGCCGTGCAAGGCGAGGCGCTGACGGCTGGCGACAAGCGTGAAGTGGCGCAGTTTGTGACCGGTCGTACGCTGGCCACGACTACGCCGCCAGCCTTCAATCCCACTGCAGTCGAGTGTGGCCAGGATACACCGCTCGCCGCCTCCTTCGGCTTGCCTTCATGGAATGGCTGGGGCAATGGCCTCAGTAATACGCGCGCGCAACTGGCGGAAGATGCCGGCATGGACGCCAGCCAATTGCAGTCGTTGCAGTTTGCGTGGGCCTTTGGTTTTCCGAATGCGCTGGCCGCCCGCACGCAGCCAAGCGTTGTCGGCAACTGGCTGTTCACCGGTGGCGACAATGGCGAAGTCTATGCGCTCGACACCCGCAGCGGTTGCATGCGCTGGGTGTTTACCGCGCAGGCGGCCATCCGCACGGCAATGACTGCCGTGCCCTACTCTGCTGCCGACGGCAGCAGTCATTACGCGCTCTACTTCGGTGACAGCCAGGCCAACGCCTATGCACTGGATGCCGCGACAGGCACGCTGCTGTGGACGCGTGAACTGGATACGCATTCAAATGCGACCATCACCGCGGCGCCTGCTGTGTTCGATGGCAAGGTGTACGTCGCCACCTCAGCCGCCGGGGAAGAAGTGCGCGGCAGCAATCCCGATTACGCCTGCTGCAGTTTTCGCGGCAGTGTCAGTGCGCTCGACATGCTAAGCGGCAACGTCGTCTGGAAAACCTACAGCATTGCGAGCGAACCCACGCCGCGCGGCAACAGCGCCAACGGTGTGCAATTGATGGGACCAGCCGGCGCCGGCATCTGGGGTTCACCGACAATCGATGCCGCGCGCGGCGTGCTCTATGTGGGCACTGGCAACGGCTTTGCCGGGCCGCCGCAGCCGACCACCAATGCCATCCTCGCACTCGACCTGAACAGCGGCGCCATCCGCTGGACGCAGCAAACCGTGCCGAACGACATCTGGCTCTGGCAGTGCGAGAGCGCTGCCAACAGCGGCAATCCGAATTGCCCAACGCCACAGGGACCCGACTTCGACTTTGGAAGCGCGCCGCTGCTGACAAAAACTAGTGATGATCGCGCCATGCTGGTGGTGCCGCAGAAGAGCGGCGTGTTGTATGCGCTGGACCCCGACGCCAACGGGGCCGTGTTGTGGCAGTACCGCATTGGCGAAGGCAGCGCCCTCGGCGGCCAGTGGGGCGCGGCGACTGATGGCAGCACTGTCTACGTTGGCGTCAGTGATACGCGTGGCGAAACGCCGGGTGGCATGCATGCGGTTGATCTCATTACCGGTCAGCGCCGGTGGTATGCGCCGCCATCGCCGCGTCTGTGTGATACCGCTGAGACCAATTGCTTCGCCTCACAAGGCGGCGCGGTGACGTTGATACCGGGCGCCGTGCTGTCCGGCGGTTCCGACGGCGGCTTGCGCGCCTACTCCACCACCGATGGCGCACTGCTGTGGCAAGTGGATACCAATGGCGAGTTTCCCACCGTCAACGGCGTGCCTGCGAAAGGCGCAACGATGGATGCTGCCGGGCCAGTCGTTGCTGGTGGCATGTTGTTTGTGAACTCGGGCTACAACGGCATTGTGGGCCGCGCTGGCAACATCCTGCTGGCATTCCGGTTGCCGCGCACGGCGGAGTGAGGCTGGCCAATGATCAAGGGAATGCAGATGAAGAAGTATGCGCTCGTGTTGCTCGCGACGATGCTGGCGTCACCGTTGCTGGCACAACCTTATGTAGCGGCGCCGGCTGCTGAGGATCTGCAACGTGTCTGGCATCTGGGGCGTGTGACTGGTGACCTTGAGCGCATTATTCATTTCTATCACGACGTGCTGGGACTGAATCTGCGCGGTGAACGTGAGGCAGCGATTCCCTTCTATTCTGTTGCCGCGATCAACGAGTTTGTTGATGCGCCGGCGAATGCAGAGTTTCGGGCGGCGTTCATGCCGATCCCTTATGCGTCCGACGAAAGGAATCCACAGAATCAGATTTACCTGGAGGCGTTTGAGTATCGCAACATCGAACGTCATCAGTTCATACCACCGCTCAGTGACATCGGCGTATCCAGCATGCGCG
Organism: Pseudomonadota bacterium; assembly: GCA_040387155.1. Lineage (GTDB taxonomy): Bacteria > Pseudomonadota > Gammaproteobacteria > Pseudomonadales > Pseudohongiellaceae > CAILUG01. The sequence continues at coordinate 3,354 of JAZKEH010000544.1, forward strand.
TGTTCGTCATGGACATTGATGCTGTGCTGGCAAAAGTAAAAGCCGCTGGCGAGACAGTGCTTACGAATGGCGGCGAACCGGTGAACGTGGCTGCTCCCCGTGGCTTCTCTGGCACCGCACGTGCGGTGATGCTGCGTGATCCCGACGGCTATCCGGTGGAGCTGATGCAATTGACGGACGGCCCGGCCTTACCAGCCATTCGTTCCAATGCCCAGGTAGTCGGCATGCAGATGACTCTCGTCGTCGAAAATCTGGAACGCGCGCTGGATTTCTATCAACGCTTTGCCGGCAGTGAATTGAACACACAGGCTGCGTCTGATTGGCAGCCAACAGGCTTCAGCGAGCTACGTAACCTGGTACCCATTGAGTGGCGCAATGCTTCAGTACAACTGCCGGGCTCAACTCTACAGTTGGAACTCGTCGAACTGCGTGGCGTCAGCCAGCAACGCTACACACCAAAGTTCCAGGACATCGGCTTCGGCCATATCGCCTTCATGGTGCGCGACATTGAAGTGCTGCATAAGCGGATGGGGGAGTTTGGTCTGAAGACCTTGAGCGCCAGCGGCACCTGGACGCAGATCAATCCAAACCTGCGGGCGATCTATACACGCGACCCGGATGGACTCTTTCTTGAGCTGATTGAGCAGCGCTAGCTTTGTGCGCGTCTAAAGAGACGCTCGGGCGCTATAGATCACCGGCTGATAAACATTGACATCGTTGGTGACCAGGAATGGCTGCAGCGACGCGATGAGTTCTTCGGTGACGGCGATCGACCTTGTATCAAACTCCAGCGAATTGATGCCGAGGATGACTTCTGACACTGATATGGCTGCTTCGTAATTGGCGTTGTCGACGAGAGTTTCCACCTGACGGGTCAAGGCGGCTTCGGCCAACTCAAACCTCCCGTTCCGGATCAACGACATGACTTCGGCGGGTGCAGTCTGGTCGGGTGAAAATTCGGCAAGGATGGATTCAATATTCAAAAGCTCGTTTTCGAGCCGGCGACGGTTCTCGTCGGTGTCGCGAAACGCGGGGTTCTTTGTCTCCAGGAAGTTGACCAATTGCTCAGTGGCCAACAGTTCGCTGGAAATCGTGGGTTCGACAGCGGGCGAAGCTGGTTTGAACCCCCAGCCAATAATCAGACCCCACAGCAGAGCGCTCGCAACAACGACCGAAGTGCCCTCGCCTTTGTCCCCGAGATTGAATCTGATCATGGTGGTTTCCCTCACGCATTACGAACGAGTGCGCAGGGGTGGAAGCGTGAAACGACGAGGCACAGGAATCCATCAGGTGAAGACTTGATCCGGCACAGGTAAATACCTGAGGTGCCGCCTGTCCGGCCGTCCCTACGGGCCGACTTGCGCCGTATTCAGGGTGTTGGCGCCGACGAATTCTTTTTCAGATCGTTCATCGTTCTGAACAATAAAAACTGGGTATAGCCGATGAAAAAGAACACAACCAGCGAAGGATAGTTCCTGCTCTGTGGAGTCTCGACCAGCATTTGGACCAACACCAGCACTATTGGAATCCACGGCAATAAAAGCTCCCTCGTAACTTTCATGACATCAAGCTCCTTGTCCGGCTGATTATTGACTTTTGTCAGGCTGAGTCCTGTCTCGGGTTACTACCAGTGCGTGGCGACAATTACTTGCCTGGGTACTTGACGGTTGGCTGCATCAATCGACCAACTGAGATCAAGGAATCTGAATAAAGTCATCCGCAATAATGATCTGTCGCTGCTTGTACAAACTGCCAATGGCGCGTTTGAAGTTTTTCTTGCTGGCCTTGAACAGGCGAAAGATTTCTTCCGGTGAACTCTTGTCCGACAAGGCCGCCACGCCGCCCTTGCTGCGCAAGTAGCGCAGAATCTGCTCCTGCAATTCGTCACGACTCTCGGCATCCAATGCGGTGATCGTCAGATCAATCTTGCCATCGGGACGCAGCGTCTTGATCCAGCCCTTCATGTATTCGCCGATGCGCAGCGGTTGCGAAATGTCGGAGAAATAAATCAGGCCGATATAGCGATCATCAACAATGGCTTTGTAGCCGAGCTCAGTCTTTGCCACGATCTCCAGCTCCACCGGCTGGCGGGGCTGCAACGCACCGGGTGCGGGCAGTTCGTATTCATCATCATTCATTGCCATGGGTGGCTCCGGACATGGATCGATGGCGCATTGTCATCCGCGCGGGGCCTGTTTGCCCAGCGCTGTCAGCATTGAACCCGCTACTACGACAAGCGCGCCGACATAGGCCAGCAGGTTCAGCTCGCTGCTGGCGAACAGCTGGGGCCAACCCCAGACGGCGATGTGCATCGTAATGATGGTGAAGATCGGCGCCAGTGCAATGACGGCGCTGACCTTGGCGGATTGCCAAACGCGCATCGCTTCGGTGAAAGCACCATAGCCCAGCACCATGTTGAGACAGCAGAAAAACAACGCAGCGGCCTGCAACGGACTCAACTGCAATATCGCAGACGGTGAAATGAACAACAGCAACACCACAGTGCCGGCGGTATAGATCAACAAGGTGAGCTGGATGGAGCTGAGCACCTGCAGCAAGCGCTTCTGCAACAGGCCATAGATGCTCCACGACAATGCTGCTGCCAGCATGGCGATTACGCCGAGTGTTTCAGCCGACAACGCACTGAACAAATGGGAGAGCCGCTGGTTGAAGAACAGCACAAGGCCCACCACCAGCACCGCTGCACCTGCCCACTCCTGCCGCACCAGCCGCTCTCCATTGATGTAGACACTGCCGAGCAGCAACAGAATCGGTGCAATCTGGATGATGGTTTGGGTGGCTTCCGGATTCAGCAGATCCAGACCAACGAGGTAGAGCAGGAAATTGCCGAGCAAGGCAGCAACGGCGATGGCGAGAATCCAGCGGAGCTTGCCGCTTAATACACGCAGCGAAGGCAGTTGATTGCGGCGCTGTAGCAGCAGCGCGACGCACAGAGCTGAGAACGCAAAGCGTGCCCAGGTGATGGTGACTACATCGAGATCATCCAGCAGCAGGACCAGGGCAACCGGCAACGTCCCCCACATGAAGGCCGTCAGCAGCGATAGCCAGAGTCCTGTCATGCCAGCGAGCTAAGGCGTGTCATGGGTAGGTGAATTCCGGCTTGCCGGCCTTGAAGTCGTCGTAGTTGCTGTGACCGGCTTCGATCACTACGGTGTCGGATGGTTCGTCATTCGCAGCCTGGAAGGCAGTCTGCACATTACGACCGGCGCTGCGGGCGACAACGCGGGTGGCTTTTGGATCAGCCACATGCGTGCGGTAGTACTCGACAACCTGTTCCTGCGTCAGCGCGTCAACGGCATCGGCCATCAGCAAACCGCTGTCAGCATCGAATTCTTCCAGCAGGATGTCGCCCCAGTAGCGACCGCTCAAGGCGTCGAGTCGCTGTGGCAACTCGCGCAGGTCGTTGACGAGACCATTCTTGATGTCGTTGAACATGTCAGGCGACAGATTCGTCAGCGTCTCTTCGTAGTCGCGCAGAAAGGCATTGATGCGCGCTTCCAGCACCAGTGGATCAGCGACCGGCGATTCAATCGTCATCGTCAGACCGTTCACATTCAGGATCGGCATGGTGCCGGCATTGACGACGTAACCAAGCTGTTGTTCGGTACGCAGCTTGTCGAAGAATGGTGTGCTGACCAGCGTCGCCAGCAGATTGACCAGCGCGCGCTGCTGCAGACTGTCGTCATCGGCTTGCATGTAGATGACGATGGCGGAGTCGTCATGCGCGATGGCCATTTCCTGCACGATGCGGGTTTGTTCCGGCAAATCGATAACGGTACCGTAGGTCGATTGCGGCGCATCGGCCGAAGGATGCAGATAGCGGGTTACCAACGCCAGCAACGCGCGCGCATCTTCTTCGGTCGCATTGCCGTGATAGAGCGCGTCCAGTCGCATGGAGGCCAGCATCTGCGGCACAAAAGCTTTGACTTCGTCGAGCGTGATTGTCTGTACTTCGGCGATGCTTTCGTCGTTGGACCAATAGGGTTTCACCAACAGCGCCTGCACTTCGCCATAGAGGCGTACATAAGGCGTTTGCAGCTCAGAGTTCTGCCAGCCGCGGATCATCTCGGCCTTGATGATGTCGAAGCGCTCCTGCTGGAAGTCAGCAGCCGTAAGTGTTTGCAACAACGTTTCCAGCAAGGCTTCCTGCTTGTCGCTGTAACCACTCAGGGACAGCGTAAAACCGCGACTGCGTGAACCGAGACCAAAGCCGGCACCGGCAAGATTGGCAGGATAGGCGTAAGCGCTCAGCTGGTCGTTGACCAGCGTGACAGCGAAATTGGACAGCAGCGAATTGCGTAGTGAATTCTG
>JAZKEH010000545.1:0-3391 GCA_040387155.1 Pseudomonadota bacterium
ATGCGATTGATAAAACTTTCGCTGACATCCACGTCCACTTCCAGTGACGCCATGTCAACGATGGTGCCGATACCTGTACGCGTGAAACCACCGCCCGCAGAAATCGGCGACACCATTTCACCCGGCTGCGCGGCTTTCACTGTAACGATGCCGCTGAACGGCGCGCGCACGATCGTGTCATCGAGATTGCGTTCGGCGATCAGCAGGCTCGCTTCAGCTACTGCAAGTGTTTGGGTAGCGACGTCAAGATTTGCACGCGCGGTTTCGTAACGGGCTTTCCCGACATCGAAATCCTGCTGGCTACCAACACCGCGCTCGAGCTGTTGCTGTACACGCGCAAAAAGCGGCTGCTCATTGTTGACCGCAACCTGCGCGGCGCGCAGCGACGCCGATGCCTGTTCGAGTTGGGCGTGGTTATGCTGATAGACAGCCTTGATGTTGGTGTTGTCGAGCGTGGCGATGATTTCGCCCTGCTCAACACTTTGGCCTTCATCGATAAAAACTTCGGTGACACGCGCGGTAATCTTGGCGGAGACCGTAGCCTGGCGACGCGCCACGATGTACCCCGAGGCATTAAGCACGGCATTGTCCGGGTTCGCGCCGTCCTGGGTGAAAGCAGCGACAGTAGCAACCTGGATGAGAATGCCTTGCGGTGTTCCGGTTATCGTCCAGTAAATGAAACCACCTGCAAGCAGAACTGTCGCAACTACCAGAGTGGTGATGATCTTGCGGCTGGAAAGCCCTGCAACGGGGTCAAGGGTGTCGCGCTCAAGCCGCAACTCGTTGATGAGTCTGGTTGTGTCATTCATGCAGACGCACCTCTGTTGTTCTTAATCAATTCGTTTGTCATGGTGGTGGTTGGATAGTGGCTGAATTGATCGCTTCCAGCCTGACCAATATTGCTGCAAGTTGTTGCTGGTCGAAGGTTTGCAAAGCTTCATGCATTACCAATTTTTTCTGTGCGTCGAACACCATCAGGTGGTAGCTGCTGTCATCGAGCGCGTAGGCCTGCGCGAAGTCACCGTTCCAGTCAGTCAGTACAAGCGGAACCGGGTTGCCTGCGTCTTCAGTCATACCTCGTGCCATGCCGCGCATCAGGCGCGGCACGATGCGCAGGTCGGCGATTCTGGCAAGCGCGAATTCGCCGCTGGCGGGAAGACCTGCAATAAAATCTGCAATTGGAGCGGACCAGACATAGTCCTCGTTATGTTTCTGTCCCTCTCGCGAGGTGGCAAACAGCACGACGGTTTTTCCCTGCCACTCGGAAGCGCTGTGCAGCGTATTGGCATGATCTTCAAGTTCGAAATCGATCAGTATGGATTCAGCCGCCGTGGTCGCATTTGTCGCAATGCCCAGTAGCATGCAAAACACGGCGCCATAACGTAGTAGTTTTTTGTTCATGTTGCCGACCCTCTCGTTTGATAAATGTGCTGTTTGTGCAGCCGATTCCGTTAGCGCGAGGCAGATAGTAGAGAAGAAGAACGGTGGCGCTCAGTGCAGGAAGTCATGACTTTGAACGTGACTTTCGGCCTATTGGCCGCTTTTGCGGCTGTGCCATAATGAATTCATGCAAACAAGCAACGACAACAATCTGAAGCTGTTCCTGTTCCGCGCCTTCGCTGTGATGTCGATGCTGATTCTCTGTTCCGCTGCTGCTATCTATTTTGAAGAATCAGTTTCCAACACCGACTGGTCGCCGCAGACGCTCAACTCAGTTACCGCGATCGGCCTGTTCATACTGTGCTACATGCTGTCGATGATCGCGGTGTATCACAAACGTGACAAACAGCTGCTGATCCTGTTATGGATCGAAGCTGTACTTGGCGTTTACATCCTGATGACAGCACGCGAAACCAGCATTTTCTTTTATTACGCCAGCTTCTGGATTGCGCGGCTGCCCAACTCCTATCGCTTGCGAACCTGTCTGCAACTCACCGTGGCAGTGGTGGCTGTCTGGATAGCCGGTGCATGGCTGCGTGAGTATGAACAGCTGCTGCTGACCGCCGTGGTGATGTTTCCGGTTTATCTGTTTGTGCTTTCCGTTTCTTTCACCGGAGTCAATGAAGCTCGCCTGCGCCGCGAAGCCGTTGCAATGACACAGGAACTGAAGGCGGCGCAGGATCTCCTCGCTCACGTCTCGCGGCAAAGTGAACGCCTGCGTATTGCGCGCGATATCCATGACCTGCTCGGCCACCAGATGACAGCGCTGCTGCTGAATCTCGAAGTGGCGTCTCACAAGAGCAAGGATGCCGCTCTTCCACACATTCAGCAGTCGCAGGCGCTCGCGAAGATGACGCTCGGTGACCTGCGCAATGCCGTGAGCGAACTGCGCGACAACCCAATCGATTTTCGCGCTGCGCTTGCCACCATGCTCGCGTGTATCCCCGAATTGAAAATCAGCCTGGAGATACAGGAAGATCTCGTGATCGATGATCCTCATGCTGCCGAAATCCTGCTGCGTTGCATCCAGGAAGCACTGACCAATACGCTGCGCCATGCGCGGGCGAACCACTGTACTATCCGTTTGCACAAGCAAGGCAAACAGCTGGTACTCGAGATCAGCGATGACGGCGTCAGCCCGGCGGTGATCGTGCCGGGCAATGGCCTGAAAGGCATGCGTGAACGTTTGCAGCCGCTGGATGGCAGTCTTCAGTGGCATAACCGCAGCGGCAGTTTCACCTTGCAGGCCAACCTGCCGCTGCAGGGAGCAGGCACGTGACGATCAGGGTGATGCTCGCCGATGACCAGACTCTCGTGCGCCAGGGTATTCGTTCGCTGCTGGAATTGAGCCACAAAGTGCACGTAGTCGGCGAAGCTACCAACGGCAGTGAGGTACTTGCCGGGCTTGCAGGATGTCATCCCGACGTACTGCTGCTCGACATTCGCATGCCGGTAATGACTGGCATCGATGCCCTGCGTCTGATGCAGCAACAGCAACGCATGATCCCCACCATAATCCTTACAACCTTCGACGATGATGAGCTGGTGCTGCAGGGCATGAAGGCTGGCGCGCGAGGGTTTCTGTTGAAGGATGTTTCACTCGACAGCCTGATTACTGCCATCGAATGTGTACATGCCGGTGGCAGTTACGTACAACCTGTCGTCACGGAAAACATTCTCAAGGGTTTGTCCGGCTTACGCAGTGATTTCGACAGCAGCGATGTTCCGGAAGCGCTGTCACCGAAGGAACTGGAAATACTGCGCTATATGGCGGGCGGATACAGCAATCGGGAAATTTCCCAGACCATTCACAAATCCGAAGGCACGATCAAAAATCAGGTGTCAGCTATTCTCGCCAAACTGGGAGTCCGGGACAGAACTCGCGCGGTGCTGCGAGCGATTGACTTGGGACTGCTCGGGAAATAGCTCTTTTTGCAGTTGCCGTGAATCT
>JAZKEH010000546.1:0-1493 GCA_040387155.1 Pseudomonadota bacterium
CTGAACGGCCTGTTGTTCTACCCCGTGCAGTACGAAGGTGAAGAATCTTCCAAGAACGTGTTCTACACCGGCGCCGCGCCGAACCAGCAGGCCATTCCTGCGGTTGACTACCTGATGAACGATCTTGATGTTGAGCGTTGGGTACTGGCCGGTACTGACTATGTGTATCCACGTACCACCAACAAGATCCTTGAAGCCTATCTGATCGACAAGGGCGTCGCCCCTGCCGACATCATGATCAACTACACCCCGTTCAGTCACAGCGACTGGCAGAGCATCGTGGCCGACATCAAACGCTTCGGCAGCACTGGCAAGAAAACCGCCGTAGTGTCCACCATCAACGGCGACGCCAACGTGCCGTTCTACCGTGAACTCGGCAACCAGGGCGTCAGCGCAGAAGACATTCCGGTTATTGCTTTCTCGGTTGGTGAAGAAGAGCTGTCCGGTATCGACACCACCCCACTCGTCGGCCATCTCGCTGCCTGGAACTACTTCCAGAGCGTAGAGAATCCCACCAACGAAGCCTTCATTGCCAACTGGAAAAAATTCATCGGCAACGACAAGCGCGTCACCAACGATCCAATGGAAGCCACCTATATCGGTTTCCAGATGTGGGTAGCGGCTGTTGAGAAAGCCAAGTCGACTGACACTGACAAAGTAGAAGCCGCGATGATCGGCATTACTGCTCCGAACCTGACGGGCGGCACCGCCACGATGAACAAGGCGCATCACCTGACCAAGCCGGTGTTGATCGGCGAAATCCAGGATGACGGCCAGTTCGAAGTGGTCTGGGAAACCGACGGCCTGGTAGATGGTGATGCCTGGTCCGACTTCCTGCCTGACTCCAAACCGATCATTGCGGACTGGACCGCACCGATCAAGTGCGGCAACTACAACACCGCCACCAAGACTTGTTCTGGTCAGAACTTCGAATAACCGATTCTTGCAAAGCAAGAAGAGGCTAGCGTTTCCTGGAGTGTGGTAATCCACACAGCAGGCCCCGGTTTAGCAGAGACCGGGGTCTGCTTTTTTTACCAGGACAGTTGAGGTACGTATTACTTGAGATATCCAGTGTGAGAAAGACTGTTTGGACCAGCTTGCTGCTCCTGAGCCAGCTGTTGGGATCGACGATCGGCATGACAAGTTGGCAGACCGTGCAGGCGGCCGAAGCAGAAGCTGTATTACCCGCCACAACGGAAGCAGCACCTCCCGAATTACCTCTCACAGAAGCACCAGCAGCAGCACCCGTTGCCGAAGCCACCACTGCTGAACCCGCTACTATCGACTCGCTGCTGCGCACATTGACGCAGGCCAGCCTCAGCGAAACGGTTGATCTGTTGCCTACGCTCGTCAGTGTTGGCGGCCGCGAGATTCTTCCGGTGTTTGAAGCGATGGTCGCCGGCGAGCTTTACTACGAGCCCGACACACTCGCACTCATTCGCATTACCGAATCCGGCACCAACTCCACCGCCACGTCGGTGCTGACCGGCGCA
>JAZKEH010000546.1:1503-2213 GCA_040387155.1 Pseudomonadota bacterium
ATGCTGCGTGACAACATTGCGCGCATCACGCTAAGTGAAGGCACTGCTGACGAACGCCGAGCTGCCGCAACTTCCATGCTCGCAACACTTGATGAAGACAGCATTCCGTTGCTTGAACAGGCCCTGACCACTGAGACCGATCCTGAGGTGCGCGCAGTGCTCGAAACCGGACTGGCAATGCAATCGGTATTGACCGCACCGGACGACAGCAGTCGCATCGATGCCATTGAGATGCTCGATGGCCGCCTGGAGGGTCCCGTGCGCAATCTGCTGGCGCTCATCGTCGAAGACAGCGCCAACGTCTATAGCCCCGAAGTCAAAGCCGTTGCGCAAAGCACGCTCACTGGCATTGAGAGCACCATCAGCTTCTACCAACTGATCGAGCAACTTTTCTTCGGTCTCAGCCTGGGCTCAGTGCTGTTGCTCGCCGCAATTGGCCTTGCGGTCACGTTCGGGGTCATGGGCGTCATCAACATGGCGCACGGTGAGATGCTGATGCTTGGCGCCTACACCACCTATGTGGTGCAACAGCTGATGCCGAACGCGATCAATGCCTCACTGTGGGTAGCGATCCCGGCGGCGTTCATCGTCACGGCACTGTTCGGCATGTTGATTCAGCGCTTTGTGATCCGCTATTTGAACGGGCGTCCGCTGGAAACACTGCTGGCCACCTTTGGCATCAGCCTCATTCTGCAGCAGGCAGTGCGCAC
>JAZKEH010000547.1:0-1860 GCA_040387155.1 Pseudomonadota bacterium
AGGATCGCTGTTGTTGAACGCAGAGCTGCCCATTGCGCCAGCAGGCAAGGTTGCCAATGAAGGTGAACTGACGCCCGATGGCGTCGACGTTCTCAGGAAACAGCAATGGGAACTGTGGAAAGCACAGGTAAGCGTCTTCACCGAGGGTGCTACCAATTCATTGAAAGCAATCGACGGCAAAAATTTCACCGGCATGACCGAAGCTGGAGACGCGCTGTACAACGTGTGTGACAGCTGTCATCAACTGTTCTGGTATCCGCCCACGAAATAGCAAACTACTCGCCGGCAGAGCCCGCGAGCGCAGCCAGCGCCTTGCCGGTCAACCGATAGCGGATCCATTCGCTTTGCGGAATGGCGTCCAGCGCTTCATAGAATTCGATGGCGGGTGTATTCCAGTCCAGCACGCTCCACTCCAACCTGCCGCAATTTTCCTGCATGGCAATTTGCGCCAACCGCTGCAGCAGTGCCTTGCCAGCACCTTTGCCGCGATGTGCTGGTGAGACATAGACATCTTCCAGATAGATACCGTTCTTCCCCAGCCACGTTGAGTAGCTGTAGAAATACACGGCATAGCCAACCGGCTTGTCATCGATGCAGCAGATCAGAGCTTTGGCTTTTGCTGAAGCACCAAACAAGCTATCGCGAATTCCCGCTGCATCCGTGACAACTTCCTGCGGGGCCTTCTCGTAAATGGCCAGCTCGATGATGAAATCGAGTATGCATTGCGCATCGTCGGCCGTGGCTGGCCTGATCATCAGCATCGCTTGTCAGCTGCGCCAGCGCAGCGTTTCGTGCAGTTTGACGACCTGACCGACAATGATCAGCGTTGGCGGCTGCACATTCTGCACAGCGATGAATTCCGGCAATGTCTGCAAAGTGCCGGTGTAAACCTTCTGTTGTGGTGTGGTGCCCTGCTGTATCAATGCAACCGGCGTATCTGGCGCGCAACCGTGCTTGATGAGTTGCTCGCAGATCTGCGGCAAGCTGACCAGGCCCATGTAGAACACAACAGTCTGATTCGGTTGCACCAACTGCTGCCAATCGAGATTGCAACTGTCATCCTTCAAATGCCCCGTGACGAAGCGGACTGACTGCGCATAATCACGATGGGTAAGTGGAATGCCAGCATAGGCAGCGCAACCCGAAGCGGCTGTAATGCCAGGTACGATCTGGAATGGAATGCCGGCAGCCGCCAGTTCTTCGATTTCTTCGCCACCACGGCCAAAAATAAACGGATCACCGCCTTTCAGGCGCAACACCCGCTTGCCTTGTTGGGCCAGTTTCACCAACAGCTTGCTGATTTCTTCCTGGGGCATCGTATGGTCAGAACGCTTTTTGCCGACGTGGATGCGTTCGGCATCCTGGCGAACCAGCCGGAGAATCTCGGGTGCAACGAGACGATCGAACAACACGACATCGGCTTGCTGCATCAGACGCAAGGCTCGAAACGTCAGCAGGTCGGGATCACCAGGGCCGGCACCGACCAGGTAGACTTCACCCTGCTCCGGCTTGACGCGAGCCTGGGCGAGCGTGGTTTGCAACAAGGCCTCTGCCCGCTCCTGCTGGCCACTCAGCATCAATTCGCCTACTGGCCCATTGACGACGCCTTCCCAGAAACGCATGCGTAACCGGGTGTTCAGAATGCGTGCCTTGACGGAGTCACGATAGCGACCCATCAGATCCACCAACGAGCCATAGGTGGACGGAATCAATGTTTCCAAACGGGCGCGCAACAAGCGCGTGAGCACCGGCGCACTGCCACCGCTCGAAACCGCCACCAGCAACGGAGAACGATCAACGATGGACGGAAAGATAAAACTGCACAGCGCTGGCTGGTCGACAACATTGACCGGCAACTTG
>JAZKEH010000547.1:1870-3952 GCA_040387155.1 Pseudomonadota bacterium
TTACGGGCATGCGCCGCTTGCGAAACCCGACGGTTCAGCAACGCATCGTCGGTAGCGGCAACTACGAGCGTGATGCCGTCGAGATCACTGTCGAGATAGGAACGTTGATGCCCGATATGCGGCGGCTTGAGCAGCGACCGCAGCTCGTCACAGATTTCGTTGGCGACAACAGTGAGTTCTGCATGGGCACGCAACAATAGCTGCGCTTTGCGCAACGCCACAGTGCCGCCACCAATGAGCAACACGCGCTGCTGGCGGAGACGCAAAAAGACCGGTAGAAAATCCATGCTTTCTCTTTTGACCCGCTAATTCGTCGCTTCAGCCTTGCAGGATAACCGTGGCGCCGTTCATGTAGGGCTGCAACGCAACCGGCACAGTCACGCTGCCGTCTGCATTCTGATAGTTCTCCAGCACAGCAACCAGTGTGCGACCCACCGCCAGGCCAGAACCGTTGATCGTGTGAATCAGCTCTGGTTTGCCGGTGGCCGGGTTGCGCCAGCGTGCCTGCATACGACGTGCCTGGAAATCACCAAAGTTGCTACAGGATGAAATTTCGCGGTAGGTATTCTGGGCTGGCAACCACACCTCAATGTCGTAGGTTTTCTCGGATGAAAAACCCATGTCCCCGCCACAAAGCACAATGACGCGATACGGCAAACCCAGCTTCTGCAGGATTTTCTCGGCATGCGAGGTGAGGTCTTCGTGCGCCTGTTTCGATTGTTCGGGTGCGACCAGTTGCACCAACTCGACCTTTTCAAACTGGTGCTGGCGAATCATGCCGCGCGTGTCCTTGCCATAGGAGCCGGCTTCACTGCGGAAGCATGGCGTATGGCAAGCAAACCTCATCGGCAGCTGTGCCGCCTCGACAATCTCATCACGCACAAAATTGGTGACTGGCACTTCGGCCGTCGGGATCAGGTAATACGGCATCTCCCCCGAGAGTTTGAACAGATCCTGTTCGAACTTGGGCAGGTTGCCGGTGCCGAAACCGGAAGCCGCATTGACCATGTACGGCACATTCACTTCCATGTAGCCGTGTTCCTGCGTGTGGGTATCCAGCATCAACTGCGTAATCGCGCGATGCAGACGGGCAATCTGGTTCTTCATTACGACAAAGCGTGAACCGGTGATTTTGACAGCGGTTGCGAAATCCAGCTGACCAGCATCTTCGCCAATGGCGACATGGTCTTTCACCGCGAAATCAAAGGTACGCGGTGTGCCCCAGCGGCGTAGTTCAACATTGTCGTGTTCATCCTTGCCATCAGGCACTTCGGCGGCAGGAATGTTGGGCAAACGCTGCAAGATGAAATCCAGTTCGGCCTGCACCTCTTCAAGTGCCTTGCTCTTGGCATCCAACTGTTCCTTCATGTTGGCCACTTCGGCCATCAGTGACGCAGTGTCTTCGCCAGCGGCCTTGGCCTTGCCGATATTCTTCGAGCGGACATTGCGTTCGTTCTGCAGTTGCTCGGTTTCAAGCTGCAGGGATTTGCGCCGTACTTCGATCTGCTCAATGGCAGCAACGTCGAGAATGAAGCCGCGCTTGGTCAGCAATTTGGCAACAGTTTGTGGTTCGTTACGAACCAGACGGGGATCCAGCATAAAGTGTTCCTTGCTCCAGGCCGCAGATGACGGCTATGGAATCTGTCAATTAATCAGGTCGAACCGAGAATCAAACCAGCAGGCGCGTCAGACTCAGGCCGGCGTAAGTCGCCAGGAGACACACGACCATGGTACCCACCAGATAGGTCACGGCTGGCACCACCTGCCCCTGCTCCAGCATGCGCAAGGCATCGAGGGAATAGGTCGAATACGTCGTGAAGGCTCCCAGGAACCCTATCGTCAGCAGGTGTTGACCGAAGGGCTGCAAGCCACTCTTTTCATTGATCACCACGTACAGCACACCAATTGCCAGAGCACCAAGGGCGTTGATGACAAAGGTGGCAAACTGCGAAGAAACATTGAAAAAAGCAGCGGCATTATACACGGCGAAACGGGCTGTCGCGCCGATGGCACCGCCTAGCGCAACCATCAGGTAGTTCACGACTGTTTCCCCGGTTTGCCGTAGCGCGGCCGTTCGCTGGC
>JAZKEH010000548.1:0-2181 GCA_040387155.1 Pseudomonadota bacterium
GTTACAGAAAACACTTTTCCTCAGCACGCACCGTGAAGACATTATCTATGAGCCCGACTTCTACCTCTCGCGACGCTCTTCCAAGACCGGCACGCGGCTTGAAACCAGCGCTCAGGAATTGTTGAATTCACCCGACTACGAGGAAGGAGTGCAGGCGTTCGGCCGTCAATTGAAATACATTGACCTCAATCGCGGGCGCACTGCTGAACAAGTAGCGCGCACGCTGCTGGAGGAAGCCGACTGGGATTTGTTGTTCGCCCGCATTCCGCAGTCTGCCGAGAAATATGACGGAGCGTTCCAGTTTTTTGAAAACTCCACTGCCATAAAGGAGCGTGCGCAGGCACTGACAGCGCCCACAGTGCCAGTAGTACTGCCAGCCTTCATGCCAGCACCCAATAGCCGCGAACGTCTGGGCATCGCTGCCGATGCCAATCTCTCGTGGTTCGGCTATTTCGATGTGTCCTTCGGCATCGGCAAAAATGGGCAGACCCGCAGTCTTAAAATAACGGGACGTGGCGGCAACGTCACTGACGCAATGGAAATGCGCTTGCGTCAGTACATCAATAAACTGGTGTTTCGACCGCACTACGAGGCTGGCAAGCTCGATACAGGGGCGCGCAGTTTTCGCTACTACGTTGGTTACTAGCCGGATCGCGGCTAGAACACACCCTGCACGGTAAGCGTGACTTCGCGACCAAAGCGAAAGTCACGCTCTTCCCGGCGCTGCAGCACTCCCAGCCGGCGCTGACCCACATACTGCAGACGTTCACGTGAATAGGTCTGCCGCAGCGCTTCTTCCACGGTGAGGTTGACCGTGAGATTCGCGATGGGCTGCACTTCCATGAAAAATTCCAGACCGGGTTTCCATTCCACCTGCTGGCTGAAGTCGATGTCGTACTGCTCGCTCGGTCCGTCCTGGAATGTCGTGAAGCCGTAGGAGAATTTGCGCCAGCTGGTGTCGTGCCGGAACCCCAGCGACCAGTTCCAGGGTTGAACGCCGTTGAAATCGCGTTCCTGGCCAGTGAACGGATCGCGGATGCTGGTGTCCTGCAGATCAACAGAAGCCTCTATTACCGCAGTGCGCAGACCCAATGCAGCAAGTCGCATGCTGCCACTGAAGCTGAGTTCGCGTGTGCTCGCGCTATCGATATTGCCAGTGGCGGTACGCACTTCTTCCACGCCATTCTGGTTACGGACGATCAGCGGCACCGAGCCGATACGGTCGCGGATATCGCCATACATGCCACGTACCGAGAAAACACCAATGTCGTCCGGCAGGCGGTATTCCCACGTCAGTTCATAT
Organism: Pseudomonadota bacterium; assembly: GCA_040387155.1. Classification (GTDB taxonomy): domain Bacteria; phylum Pseudomonadota; class Gammaproteobacteria; order Pseudomonadales; family Pseudohongiellaceae; genus CAILUG01. The sequence continues at coordinate 1,304 of JAZKEH010000548.1, forward strand.
TCCCAGGCCTGCTCGGGAGCCAACTCGGGATTGCCTGCACTGATGACGCCGATACGATTGTCGTCATTGGAGAAGCTGGACACGAAGTCGTCGAAGTCCAACTGGTCCACACGACGTTCAATGCGGCCCCGCAGTTGCATCAGTTGCGTGAGGTCACGCCGCACGACAAGGCGCGGCCTTGCGAAGAAGAAGTCCCGTGAGCGACTGACGTCGCGCCCCTGCTGGCTGATCTCGGAAAACTCAAGATCGAGCGAACCTTCGATCAACAAGGATGAACGCGGTTGCCAGGTATAGGTGCTGAACGCTTCGAAGCGGGTCTCTTCGACACTGGAATCCGGATTGAACAGCGCCACCTGCTGCAGGTTGCCGTTGTTGTCCTCGAACAAACTCACTGCCTGGTCGATGGTATTCAACGCGAATTCGGCACCACTCTGGATGGAGCGGGTATCGGTAATGCCCCACTGATAGGTAGTGCGCACGATGGCTTCTGTTGCCTCGCCGACTTCGATCTGCTTTTCACGCAACAGCGAGGCGCCGCCGGCGGGCTGGCCAAAGAACGCCGAGGAATCGTCACCGGTTTCCATCGTGTAGACGAACAACGTGGAAAACACATTGCCGTTCTCGCGGGTATGGGAATAGTCACCGCCGATTTCCCACTCGGTCGACAGTTCGCTGTTGTCGGTAAACAGCCTGTTGTTGAACGTCAGCACCCCGGACAGCGGTCGAAAACGATCAGAGTTTTCCAGGTTGCCCTGGTCTTCCCAGGCATAGCGGCCATTCAGGTTGAGAACATCGTCATTGGCAAAGGTGTAGGTGGTGTTCGTCGTGAATCCGTAGTCGTTGGTGCGCTCACGTCCTGCTTCCAACTGCTGTTCGAA
>JAZKEH010000549.1:0-7309 GCA_040387155.1 Pseudomonadota bacterium
AGTTGTTAAAGTGAAAGGGGGCCTAAGGCCCCCTTTTTCATGAATGGACTATTTTATGAATAAGCTGATGCCTGATCCGCCAGTGATTGGCGCAGTTTGAATGTATTTGCCTCGAGCGCTGCAGGCGCATGTGGCACCGACAACCTCTGATTTACTCGCTTAAAGGATCCTTCCAATGGCTGCTACCAAAGTTCAACAAAATCTCAGTCCCAACCTGAAGCAGATCGCCAACATTGTGGTTGTCGCTTCTGGCAAGGGTGGTGTCGGCAAGAGCACGACTGCCGTCAACCTTGCGCTGGCATTACATCGCCAGGGTGCGAAAGTTGGTTTGTTTGATGCCGATATCTACGGCCCCAGCCAGCCGCTGATGCTGGGTGTCGCTGGCAAGCGCCCGCAGATCATCAATGGCAACCAGATGGAGCCGATCACAGCCCATGGCATCAAGTGCAACTCGGTGGGCTTCCTTGTGGATGACAATCAGGCGATGGTGTGGCGTGGTCCAATGGTGGTGGGAGCGTTCAACCAAATTCTCAATGACACCGCATGGGGTCAGCTCGATTACCTTGTTATCGATATGCCGCCGGGCACGGGTGACATCCAGTTGAGTCTCGCGCAGTCAGTGCCGGTTACCGGCGCTGTCATTGTGACAACACCGCAGGACGTTGCGTTGCTTGATGCCAAACGTGGCATCGAAATGTTCCGCAAAGTGCAGGTGCCGATTCTTGGCGTTGTTGAAAACATGGGGCTGCATATCTGCAGCCAGTGTGGTCACAGTGAGCATATCTTTGGTGAAGGCGGTGCTGAACGTATCGCGAAAACCTATGGTGTTGAATTATTGGGTGCCTTGCCGCTCGACGGCAAGATCCGCGAGCAGTGCGATGCCGGCAACCCGGCAGTGGCGGCTGATCCCAACGGCAAGGTAGCGCAGATTTACATGCACATTGCGCAACGTGTTCGCACTCAACTGGCAGGTGGCATCAGCCAACCGGCAGCGCCAAATATCAGCGTCAGCGACGACTGAGTTCGATTAAATCAGCTTCTCGCGCAAGTGACGAAACAGCTTGCGCGAGGCGGCTGGTGGCGCGTCATGCTCCTGTTCCTTGTGGGCCTGGCGTATCAGCTGATTCACCAGCTGTGCATCCAGTTGCGGATGTGCAGTCAGCACTGCAGTCAGCACACTGTTGTCTCCAGCCAGCAGTTGATCGCGCATGATTTCCACACGCTGAAACAAACGCTTCTCCATTTCAACGTTGCGGTTGAGCTGGCGATGGATGCGCTCGACGGTTTCTTCGTCCACCAAACGCATCAGTTTGCCGATGTACTGCAGCTGACGTCGTTGCGCGCCGTGCTTGTTGGGCAAGGCCTGGTAGTCCTCTATCGCGGCAAACAGCTTTTCCGGCAACTCACACTTCTTCAGTATCGCTGGCGTGGACTGGGTCAATTGCACACCCAATTCCTGCAAGGCATCGGACTCGCGTTTGCGTTGGGTCTTGCTGGGCCCTAAGGGCAGATCATCTTCTGGCTCGAGTTTCATAGGTATTCTCAGTAAAACAGTGTGGCCAGGCCAAGGAAGGACAGAAAGCCGACAACATCAGTGATTGTCGTCAACACAACACCACCGGCCAGCGCTGGATCAATACGGAAGGCACGTAGCAACAGCGGCAGGAAGGCGCCCGACAACGCTGCTACCAGCAAGTTTATGATGATTGCACTGGCGAAGATGAGACCCAGCGTCCAGTCATCAAACCACCATACAGCAGTGCCACCCGCAACGAAGGCCAGCAACAAACCGTTCAACAAGGCCACGGCCAGCTCACGATTCATCAGCCACATTGAGTTCGCTGCCCCAATCTGGCCTAGGGCGATGCTGCGAATAACCAGCGTCTGTGTCTGATTACCGGCGACACCGCCCATGCTGGCGACAATGGTCATCAGCGAAGCCAGGGCGACTACTTCGTTGATGGTGGCAGAAAACTGGCTGATAACGGAGGAGGCAAGAAAACAGGTCAGCAAGTTGATGATGAGCCAGACGGCGCGACTGCGAGCAGTACGCAGAACGGGAGCAAAGGTGTCTTCTTCAGAGCCGAGGCCGGCCATGCTCTTGATCGAGTGTTCAGATTCTTCGCGAATAACGTCCACGATGTCGTCGATCGTGATCCGACCGAGCAACTTGCCGTGATCATCAACTACAGGCGCCGATACCCAGTCCATGCGCACGAACTTGTGTGCGACTTCCTGCTCGTTCATCGTGACGGGGATCGCTTCAAAATCGGTATCCATGATGTCCTGCACCGTGAGATCCGGATCCGATACCAGTAGCTTGCGCAGCGGCAGAATGCCTACCAGCACGTCGTTGCGATCAACGACCCAGATGCTGTCTGTCATCTCCGGCAACTCCTCGTGGCGACGCAGATAGCGCAGCACAACATCGAGTGTGTGATTGCGACGCACGGTGATGGTGTCGGTATTCAGCAGGCCGCCAGCGGTGTCTTCCGGATAGGACAGCACGGCTTCGAGCCGTTTGCGATCCTGCGCGCCCATCGCGCCGAGCACTTGCTGGATTACCTGCTCTGGGAGATTCTGCAGAATGTCAGCGATATCGTCGGTATCGAGACCTTCGGTGATCGACACCACTTCGGCCGGGCTCAATTTGTTGACGATTTCGGACTGGATATCGATGTTGAGGTAGTTGAGTACCTCCCCGACATTGTCCTTGTCGATCAGGGTCCACAGCACTTCGCGGGTTTTGAGCGGAGACGACTCCAGCAGATGCGCAATCGTTGGCTCTGGCAAATGGTTGAGCATGCGCCGCACCTGCGCCAATGCCCCACTTTCCAGGGCATCGGTCAGTGCCAGCAAATTGGCCTGGGTGTGTTGGTGGGTATTGTCCTGGACGGTGAAGTCGCTCACGCCTGCGACAACGCTATTCTTCGCCGAAGCGTTGGGCGAGCAGATTCTGAATGGCTTGCAGGGCGGCTTGTTCGTCGGCCCCGTCCAGCACGAGATTGAGTTCACTGCCCAGCGGAGCAGCCAGTAGCATCAGCGACAGAATGCTCTTGGCGTCGACCATCCGGTCAGCAGTGCCAACCTGGATCTTGCTCTGGAACGCCGCAGCGGTCGCCACCAGTTTGGCAGCGGCCCGTGCATGCAGACCTGCTTTGTTGGGCACTGTGATGGTGGTACTGATCATGATGCAGTCTTGGGAATCAGTCGCGAATTGGTTATTGGGTTGAGCGGAAGTCAGACCAGTTCTTTGTGGCGAACCTGAACATTATAGCCACAGCCCTGAAAATGCTTGCCTAGTTTTTCGCACAGGAAAACCGAGCGGTGCTGGCCGCCGGTGCAACCAATCGACACAGTGATATACCGCCGATTATTGGACTGGAAAGTCGGCAGCCAGCGCGTCAGATAGTTGCGTATATCGTTGAACATATCCTGCACTTCACCCTGGTCTTCGAGATAGTCGACCACGGGCTGGTCCAGTCCGGTGAGGGGGCGCAGCTTCTCGATCCAATGGGGATTGGGCAGGCAGCGCACGTCGTAGACCATGTCGGCATCGACTGGCACACCATTCTTGAATCCAAACGACTGGAACTGCAGCGCCATGCCTTTTTCAGTGCCCGCCACCCGGCCTTTGACGATGTCGCGCAACTGGTGGATGGAGAAGGCGCTGGTATTGATGCTGAGATCGGCCAGGCCGGCAATGGGTTCCAGCAATTCTTTCTCGTAGGCCACCGCTTCCAGCAGTCCCAACTGGTTGTTGGACAGCGGATGCTTGCGACGGGTCTCACTGAAGCGCTTGATCAGGATGTTGTCATCGGCATCCAGAAAAATGATCTGCGAATCGACGCCGTCGGCACGCAGCGATTCAAGGATCTGGGGGAATTTGCGCAGGTCGTCGCTGATATTGCGGGCATCAATGCTGACTGCCACGCGGGTAAGGTGGAGTTTTTCATCCGACAGGCGCTTGGCCAGCGCTGGAAGCAGGCTGGCAGGGATGTTGTCTACACAGTAATACTCAAGGTCTTCCAGCAGATGCAAACAGGTCGTCTTGCCCGAGCCTGAGCGTCCGCTGACGATGATCATTTTCATGTTGCTACCCCCACGCCTTGCGCTCCCTTTGGCTGGCCAGTCGTCCCCGCTGGCAGATGGAGCGCATGGACTGCCGATGGTTCAGATCAGCTGTTTTCTCTCGTTTGATGGTGCGATGCCGAGCGATTCACGGTATTTGGCGATCGTACGACGTGCCACACGGATACCCTGGTCGGCCAATACATCGGCGATCTTGCTGTCGCTCAATGGTTTGCGCGCATTTTCGGCGTCCACCAGTTTCTTGATGATGGCGCGAATGGCCGTGGAAGAGCATTCGCCGCCGGTATCGGTATCGACATGGCTGGAGAAGAAATACTTGAGCTCGTAGATGCCACGTGGCGTGTGCATGTACTTCTGGGTCGTCACGCGCGAGATCGTTGACTCGTGCATGCTGACAGCCTCGGCAATGTCGCGCAGCACCAGCGGCTTCATGGCCTCTTCGCCGTAATCGAGAAAATTCTTCTGGTGCTCAACAATCTTGCCGGCCACTTTCAACAGAGTTTCGTTGCGGCTCTGCAGGCTTTTGATGAACCAGCGGGCTTCCTGCAGGCTATCGCGCAGAAAGGCGTTGTCGCCTTCACGGCCACGACCAGCAAGCGCGGCATAGGTGGGATTAACACGTATGCGCGGCGCAGTTTCCGGATTCAGCTCCACTTTCCAGCGGTTGTTTTCCTTCTTCACGAAAACATCCGGAATCACATAGCTGGTTTCTGACGGTGTAATTTCGGAGCCGGGACGCGGATTGAGCGCGAGGATCACTTCCATCGCTTCTTTCAGCTCGGGTTCCTTGATACGCAGCCGGCGCAGGATCATGTTGTAGTCATGACTGGCAAGCTGTGGGAGAAATTCTTCAATGATGCGGGTGGCGATCGGAACGCCTGGGTAGTTTTTGTCGTACTGGCGAATCTGGATCGTCAGGCATTCCTGCAGATCGCGATAGCCAACGCCGATCGGATCAAATTGCTGGATGCGGTGTAGTACCGCCATGACTTCATCTTCTTCGATGCCGCTCTGGCCCTGCTCGTTGTTAAGGCCGTTGAGAATGGCTTCCACGGTCATGGTCAGCATGCCGTTGCTGTCGATGGCATCGATAATCGTCGAGGCAATCAGTTTGTCGCTGGGCGTCATTGGCGTCAGATTCAGCTGCCAGACCAGATGATCCTGCAAGGTCTGGCCGATGCTGTTGCGGGTTTCAAAATCGCTGTTGGATTCTTCGCCATCGCTATTGCCTGGGGCAGAAGTTGGCTGGCTGTCGACATAGATGTCGTCCCAGCTGGTATCTACAGATAGATCTTCCGGAATGTCCTGTTCGTTCCAGTTTTCTTCGGTGTTGAAATCCTGGGCTTCGGCATAGTCTTCCGTCTCGCCGCTGGAGGAAGATTCGGATGCTGCGTCGGACGAATAGTCCGAACTGCCCTGATCGAATTCCTGGCCAAACTCCTGTTCAAAGTTTTCACCGGCTTCCTGCCCATCGGCCAGGCTTTGCTCTGCGACCGGCTCAGGGCTTTGTCCTTCAGCCTGTTCGTCGTTGTCACTCGCACGGTAATCCCCATCGAAATCCTCTTCGATTTCCAGCATGGGATTGGTTTCAAGGGCTTCCTGGATTTCCTGTTGCAAATCCAAAGTGGACAACTGCAGCAGCTTGATGGCCTGCTGGAGTTGCGGGGTCATCGTAAGCTGTTGCCCAAGCTTGAGTTGCAGTGACATTTTCATGCGGAGCGCTACTACTTCACTGGAGATCGGATCGGGATGGTAGCAAAAGTCATGCCGGGTAAACCATCATCATCAACCCTGCATTTACATGCGGAAATTCTCTCCAAGGTAAACCGAGCGAACCTGCGCATTGGCGAGGACCTGTTCAGGGTTCCCTTCGGCCAGGATCCGGCCCGCATTGAAGATGTAGGCGTACTCGCAAATATCCAATGTTTCCCGCACGTTATGATCAGTAATGAGCAGGCCGATGCCGCGGGCGCTCAGGTCGCGAATGATCTGTTTGATGTCATTTACAGAGATCGGATCGACGCCGGCAAAGGGTTCATCCAGCAGGATAAAGGCGGGCTCGGTGGCCAGGGCCCTGGCGATTTCGACGCGCCGGCGCTCGCCGCCGGAGAGGCTCATGCCGAGGCTCTTGCGCAAGTGGCCAATGTGGAACTCATCCAGCAACTGCTCGAGCACGCGTTCGCGTCCGGCGCGGTCCAGATCCTTGCGCGTTTCCAGAATGGCCATGATGTTGTCGGCCACGCTCAGTTTGCGAAAGATCGAGGCTTCCTGGGGCAAGTAGCCGATGCCGGCGCGGGCGCGCTCGTGCATGGGCGACTGTGACAGATCGAGATTGTCGAGCAGGACCTGACCCGCGTCCGCCGCGACGAGGCCAATAATCATGTAGAACGATGTGGTCTTGCCGGCTCCGTTGGGGCCTAGCAGGCCGACGATCTGGCCGCTCGCGACCTGCAGCGAAGTGTCATGCACAACCTGCCGCCCCTTGTAGCTCTTGGCGAGATGACGGGCTTGTAAGACATGCTTTGTCATGGCGTGCGAGGTGTCGCCTGGAGGATGGATCGCACTGGCTCGCCCGGCCCTCGGGTTGCATTAAGGTGGCGGGTTTTGAGGTCGTAGTCGATGTGGTGGGCTTTCATATTGCTGTCGCCCTGGCTGAACTCAGCGGCCTCATCAATGGTCAACGTTTGCGCCGCGTTGTCGAAATGGATGGTATTGCCGCTGACGTGCATGATTTCCTGGTCGAGAGCAGGCTGTTGCTGGAACCTGGCCGGAGTGCCAATCGCTGTTGCAGTTTGCACCACGCCATCGACGCGCTTGATCCGGATTTCAGTGCCGGTGATCAGCAGGCTGCCTTGTCTTACCCAGGTTGGGTCGCTGGCAGGACCACGATAGATCACCAGGCCTTCATTCAAAAAAACCTCGGCGTCACCAGAGTCGGAATTCGCCTCAAAGGGTTTTTCTGCATCATCCGGCAGCGCCAGAACAGGTAGCGTCTGGGATGCCATCGCTGCAAGCGCGATTTGGACGAGAGAAATGAAATGCCTATGGAGCATAAGTGCCTCGTACCTGCTTCAGCAGTTTTACATGATTGTTGGGCAGGTTCAGTTGCATGCCCAGACTTTGGGTTCTGGTTGTGGCTGTCGTCAACGTCGCTGCTGCATCGGTGCTTGCCAATTGTGATGCCGGCAATACATTCAGTTGCGACGTTTCCACCAAA
>JAZKEH010000550.1:0-2842 GCA_040387155.1 Pseudomonadota bacterium
CTGCCGCGTGTTTCGTCGTAGAACCTCACTGCTCTCGACACGCCGGGAATGTTTTGCTCCATTTCTGGCCCCAGCGCCGCCGCCGTGATACCCACCGCATTGCCACTGGCTTCAGCATTGTCGTCAGTAGTCAGTACGCGATAGATGTCCTGCGAGTCCTCGTGAAACTGGTCATAGGAGGTCTCCGAACTGACATAGATAAAGATGAACAGCGCACTGGTAATGCCAATCACCAGGCCGCCGACATTGATCAGCGTGAACAGCGGGTTGTGCTTGAGGTAGCGCCAGCTGGAATAGAGGTTCTGCAGAATCATATGATGTCTCCAATTATTCGTAACGCAGTGCCAGTACCGGCTTCTGGCTCGCCGCTTTCGCTGCCGTGCCACCTACCGTCACCCATGCAATACACAGCGCGATCAGCCCGCTGCCGACAAACACCAGCGGTGTCAGATCAATGCGATAGGCAAAGTTTTCCAGCCAGCGATTCATGACGAAGTAGGCAACCGGCCACGCGATGAGGTTGGACAGCAGCACCAAACGACTGAAGTCACTGGTGAGCAAGACAACGATTCCCCACACGCTGCTGCCCATTACCTTGCGTACACCGATTTCCTTGGTGCGACGCTGCGCGTTGAAGGTCGCGAGACCGAAGAGCCCAAGGCTGGCAATCAGGATCGCCAGCACGGAGAAATAGCTGTAGAGCTGCCCAAGCCGGATGTCGCTGCTGTAAAGCGCATCCATGCGCTCGCTGAGGAAACTGCGTGCGACCGGAAATTCCGGAAGTACTTCTTCCCAGGTGCTGTCGATGAAGGCCAGCGTGTCGGCCGCGTTGTTGCCGCTGATGCGGATCGACGCGCTGTTCAGCGTGGGGTATTGATCCGCCCAGATTCCCGACGGCGCCAACATGAAGACCAGCGGCTTGACGTTGAAGTGGACCGACTCGAAATTGCTGTCGGCTACCACGCCGACGACCCTGCCATGCAGTGTGTAGCCGTTCCGGACCAGCTCCAGTTCCTGTTCCACTGCAGTGTCTGGCGACCAGCCAAAGTCGCGGGCAGCAGAAGCATTGAGGATGAAATTGGTGTTGATCTGGCGACTGACAGGCTCCGCTGCTGAACCTGTAGCAGCGGCATTCGGTGCGGGCAACGTGATACGGTCAGCCGGAAACGCTTCAGTGAACGTACGTCCGCTCAACAACGGCACCTGATAAGTTTCAAAGAAGGCGTAATCGACGAACTGGAACGGCAACGGAAAATCCAGGTTGGCGACATCGCCCGCGCGGCGAACACTGAAACTGTTCGCATTTTCCTGGCCGGGAATTACGCTTGAAGCGGTCACGCTTAAAACGTCGGGATGGGTCAGGAGTTCAGTCTTCAGCGTTTCCCACCGCGGCGTAAGACCCTGCGACGGCGGCCCGCCCAGAATGACCAACTGGTCGCGGGTGAAGCCCGGATCGCGTTCGCGCGCATAGCGTGTCTGCATCAGCACTGTCGCGGTAGCAATGACCAGCGCGATAGAAATGGAGAACTGCAGCACGACCAGCACATTGCGAAACGCCAGCCCGCCAGCGTTACTGCCCATCCTCCTGAGCACGGTGGCGGGATTGAAAGCGGAAAGATAGAACGCCGGGTAAACACCGGCGCCACCACCAACGATCGCAACGAGGACAAGCAATGAGGCCAGCAAGGCACGGTCACTCAACACATCAAACGCCAGCGACTTGCCGGTAAAGCCGTTGAAGGCAGGCATCAGCAGCTCCACGATCACCACCGCCACCAGGGTGGCCAGCACAGTCATGCCGAACGCTTCTGCCAGAAACTGCCACACCAACTGCGCGCGTCTGGCACCAACGCTCTTGCGCACACCTACTTCCCTGCCCCGCATGGCCGCAACAGCGGTGGCGAGATTCATGAAGTTGAAACAGGCGATCAACAATATGCCGATGGCGACCGTGATCAACGTGAGTACATTCGCCATGCTGCCGGGCGGCTTCATGTCAAATTGGCGAGTGGATCGCAAATGAATGTCAGTGACTGGCAAGGCAGACAAGCCTGTCCATTGGCTGGCGCCCTCACCGATATGACGATTGACGAAGGCAGAAAACTGCTCTTGCAGTGTCTGCATCGACGCCCCTGGCGCCAGTTTGACGTAGGTATGAAAGCTGACGTTCTCGCTCCAGCTGGAGCGCGCTTGTTCGCCGAACCTTCTCAACACAAGTTCCAGTGGCGCAAACGCAGTGGCATTGAGATGGGTGTTGTGCGGCAGATCGCGGATGACGCCGGTAACGGTGAGTGCCCTTGCGTTCTCCAGTTCCAGCGTTGCACCCACCGGATTGTCGTCGCCGAAATAGCGACGGGCCGTTGATTCCGTCAGCACGATACTGAAAAGCTCGCTCAGCGCAGTCGCCGGGTCACCGGCCACCCATTCGAAGTGAAACATCTGCAACAAGGCCGGATCGACGAACTGGACCGCATCGTTGTAGAACTCGACATCGTCGCGAATTAACAGTACCCGTCCGCCCCACGCCCGCGCCGTTGCTTCGACTTCCGGAAAGTCGGCCTGCAACAACTCTGCAGCCGGTGCCGCGTTGGTAGCCAGCAGCAATTCCTCCGAACCATTGACCGGATAGAAGTCACGCGAAACACGAAACAGGCGCTCTGTATCGTCGTGGTAGCGGTCATAACCGAGTTCGTCCGCCACGTACAAACCGATCAGCATCACACTGGCCAGCCCGACTGCGAGCCCGACCACGTTGATAAACGAAAACAGCTTGTTGCCGAGCAAGCTCCGCAACGTCACGGCTAGGTAGTTTCTAAACATAAGCGGCGTCCTTTTTCTGTGC
>JAZKEH010000550.1:2852-3239 GCA_040387155.1 Pseudomonadota bacterium
TCCAAGACCATGCTCATCACTGACTCGCTGCAACGGATAACCGCCGCACCACTTCAACAATCTCGTTAACGCCATCTACTACTGCCTGCGGATGGGTGAACGGAATGCCATGCGGTGAATCCGGCACGAGGCGCTGTTCGCCACGACTGGACCACGACGCCATCTCGGCATGCAGTGCGCGCCAATGCGCTTCCCGCTTCTCGATCGCTGCTCTCGCAACGGGGTCAGTGCCGTACCACTCATCCTTGAATTGCCTGGTCAGCACCAGCACCGGCCGTGCACCGAGATCACGCACCCTTGCGGCTCGCGCGTCTACCAACCTCCGTGCGGAGCCTTCACTGAGGTAGCCGTCGAGCGAGTGCGGCAAGTAGGCTTTGCAGGCGTCGA
>JAZKEH010000551.1:0-4918 GCA_040387155.1 Pseudomonadota bacterium
CGCACCGGCGATAGTAGCGATACCTTCCGTCAGCTTCTGCACATAGAACTCCACCGGCGAGGCATAGCCTGCGATGCGCCGGTCGATTTCGCGGCGCAGATCGCTGGACAACGTGGCGTAGTTCAAAAGTGCCTTGGGATGCACGCCGATCATGCGATTGATGATGAACTCCAGGCGCGCCAGACCAACGCCGTGGTTCGGATACGCCTGGAAATCAAAAGCGCGATCGGGATTGGCGACGTTCATCATCAGTTTGAAGGCGAGTGCCGGCATCTTCGCCAGATCGTTGCGGGTGACTTCATACTTCAGCGTGCCTTCATAGACATGGCCGGTATCGCCTTCTGCACAGGACACCGTCACGGTACTGCCATCTTTCAACAGCTGGGTGGCATTGCCACAACCGACAACAGCAGGAATGCCAAGCTCACGCGCAATGATCGCCGCATGACAGGTGCGACCGCCACGATTGGTGACAATGGCCGAAGCTTTCTTCATGACTGGCTCCCAGTCGGGATCTGTCATGTCGGACACCAGGACGTCACCCGGTTGCACCAGATGCATCTGCGACACATTGTCGATGATACGTACGGGGCCCAGACCGATGCGAGCACCGATACTGCGACCTTCGCACAGTACCTTGCCCTTCTCCTTCAATGCGTAGCGTTCCATCACATTGGCGTTGTCGCGGCTCTTCACCGTTTCGGGACGCGCCTGCAGGATATAGAGCTTGCCGTCGTCGCCGTCCTTGCCCCATTCGATATCCATTGGTCGCTGGTAATGCTTCTCGATGATCAACGCCTGTTTGGCCAGTTCCTGCACGTCCGCATCGCTGAGAGAGAAACGACGACGTTCTGCGTCAGGCACATCCACGGTCTGCACGGATTTTCCCGTGGCGCCAGTGCCGGCATAGATCATCTTGATGGCCTTGCCGCCAAGGTTGCGACGCAGGATGGCGGGACGGCCGGCCTTCAGCGTGGCTTTGTGTACATAGAATTCATCGGGATTGACGGCACCTTGTACGACGGTCTCGCCAAGCCCATAGGAAGCAGTGACAAAGATGACACCATCAAAACCGGATTCAGTATCAAGCGTAAACATAACGCCAGCAGCACCGGTCTCACTGCGCACCATGCGCTGAATGCCGGCGGACAACGCGACAGCCGCATGATCAAAGCCCTTGTGCACGCGATAGGCGATGGCGCGGTCGTTGTACAACGAGGCAAACACTTCGTGGATCGCCGTCAGCACATGGTCGATGCCGCGGATGTTCAGAAAGGTTTCCTGCTGACCTGCGAACGAGGCATCCGGCAAATCTTCCGCAGTCGCGGATGAGCGCACAGCGACGGCAAGATTGGCATTGTGCTCCGTCATCTTTGCAAAGGCAGTCCGGATATGCTGTTCAAGCGCGGCCGGGAATGGTGTTTCTATCACCCAGCGACGAATCTGCGCACCGGTGGTAGCAAGTGCCTTGACGTCGTCCACGTTCAGACTGTCCAGCGCCGCATCGATGCGCTGCTTGAGTCCGCTGGTATTGAGAAATTCGCGATAGGCATCAGCAGTAGTGGCGAAGCCGTCGGGGACGGACACCCCGGCCCCTGCCAGGTTGCTGATCATTTCACCGAGTGAGGCGTTCTTGCCGCCGACCTTGTCGACATCGTGCATGCCGAGTTGTTTGAACCAGAGAATGTAATCAGCCAAGTGGGCCTCCCGATCTAGCTAAATGATGAACATCAATCTTTTTGTTGTTGTTGTTATGTTAATGTATCCGCACACTAAAAGCTGCGCCGTTTTCTGCGGACAAACCTGCCCCAACAACAAAGAATCCACCTGAAAAAGTACTTGCATGCGCCGTATCGCCTTCTACGTATCCGACAGTACCGGCATTACCGCCCACACGATGGGCAAGAGTCTGTTGGCGCAGTTCGAGAGTCTTGATGTCGAGCACATCACCGTGCCCTTTGTCGACAGTGCGGAAAAGGTGCAGGCCGTTATCGAACGCATCAACAAGGCCACTGATGAACAGGGTGTGCCGGCCCTCGTATTTTCAACACTCGTCAACGATGAGTTGCGTCACCAGTTGGCGCAAAGCCGTGGCTTTACGATGGATATTCTCGACACCTTCCTGAAACCACTGGAACAGGTGCTGAATGTGCAATCGTCCTACACCATCGGTCGCGCGCGCGGCGATGCAACTGACGACAGCTACAAGAACCGTATCAACGCCGTGAACTATGCACTCGACAACGACGATGGTTCGCGGCTGAACCAGTACGAAGGCGCCGATGTGATCCTGGTGGGCGTATCACGCTGTGGCAAGACGCCGACCTGCCTCTACCTCGCCTTGCAGTTCGGCGTCTTTGCAGCCAACTATCCGATTACCGAAGAAGACATTGATGAACTGCTGCTGCCAAAGGCGCTGCAGGCGCACAAGCAGCGGCTATTCGGGCTGACAATCGACCCGGAGCGTTTGACGAGCATCCGCAACGAACGCCGCCCCAACAGCAAGTATGCCTCGGCCCGCCAGTGCGAACTGGAGGTGCGTGAAGCCGAAGCGATGTTCCGTCGCTACAGCATCCCCTTTCTCGACACGACCCACTTCTCCGTCGAAGAAATTTCCACGCGCATCATTGCGCAGCTGAATATCAATCGGCAGCGGCAGTAGACCCACTGCCCGTCATTGCACACCCCGCTTTTCTCCGAAGTGCGGTAGCGCACATATAAACAGATCTCCTCTTTGGATAATGCACGCCATCCACGCTTGTTGCCCATGCCTCTGCCGCATGCGATAGCAGGCAGAGCGTCACACTCCGATTCACCACTGAGGCCAGCCATGAAACTGTACTTTGCCTACGGCTCCAACATGCGGAAGACACACATGAAGGCGCGCTGCCCTCAAAGCCGTCGCGCCGGCAACGCTGTATTGGGCGACTGGCGCTGGCTCATTGCAGCCGACGGTTATGCCAACGTCGTCCCTGCCGCTGGCGACAGTGTCAAAGGCGTGTTGTACGAGATTGGCTATGCCGACGAAGTGGCGCTTGATGCCAGCGAAGAGGTAACGCCCGGGGCTTTCGGCAAGCGCAGCCTGCCCGTTCTGTTCAACGGCAGAACCTTGCTGGCCATGGTCTATGTGAATACCGGCGTGACAGAAGGCAAGGCAGAACCTGAGTACAGTCAGCAGTTGCTGTCAGGGTTTGCGGAAACCGGCGCAAACAACGAGTACCTCGACAAGCACGTGCGCCGCTTTCTGCCTGCCGTGGTATCGGCTGCTTCGCCGTCCGCCTTGCCCTGACCGGCACCCCTCACGAGCACTACAGGTGCTGTTTGACCAGCGCTTCCATCGCGGCAGCACTTTCGGTCTGTTGCGAATTCAGGCCTGCCATCACGCCCATGCGATCCGCCTGCGGCCGGTTCTGGCTGACCTTCCACTTGCCGAGCATCCTGGTGACCGGCAACTCAATGCCGACGATTTTCTCCAGCATGCTGTCGATGTAGTCCGCCGGGGCATCCGTGACTTGCCACGGCAGGGCCTGACTGGCTTCGTGTTCATTGGTCAGTGCGGTGACATGTGCGCGCAACCATTCCTTGTCGGTGACAAAGCGCGGCTGGCCATAGGCGTGCACGACAGCGTAGTTCCACGTCGGTACTACCTGCCCATGCTCCTGTTTACTGGGATACCAGGAGGGCGTGATATAGCGCTCGGGACCCTGGAAGATAACAACGGCTTCGTGCTTGCTATCCAGTGCCTGCTGCCAGAGCGTATTCCCCTTCGGGATGTGCGCACGCAATACAGTGCCGTCACTCACTGCCTCCAGTTGAAACGGCATGTGATTCACTTCCATTCCTGAATCCGTCAGCACTACCAGCGCACCCAGCGGATGCGCCTTGATCAGTGCATGCAGCGTGTCGACATTGGTTTCGTTGAATTTCTGCTGGATGTACATGGCGTTTTCGCTCGCTGGCGCAAATAGGTGTCAGGGAAATAGGTGTCAGAGTCATATTTCGCTAAAACCTGCATGAAATCAAAAGCGACCGCAAGCAGCGAAATATGACTCTGACACCTATTTGGAAGAGAAATATGACTCTGACACCTATTTACGATAGAGCTATGGCTTTTGCTGCAGCAGGAAATCCACCACCTCCAGCATTGCCTGCTGGGTTGGCACTGCCTCGGTGCCGTACTGCACGATGTAGCGACCATTCAGCAGCATGGCGGGCACGCCGGGTACCTGTAGCGCTGTCATGGTTGCTGCATGCTTGCGCAGCATCGAGTCGATCACAAAGGACTCGAAGGTGCCGTTGAACTTCTCCGCCGGCACGCCGTGGGCAACGAAAAACTGCTCGATGGCTGCTGGTTGGGCCAGTGAGTTGTGTTGCTGGTGGATCGCATCGAAGAAGGGGCGATGCAGTTGCGCACCAACACCCAGCGTCTTTGCCGTAAAGAACATACGGGCATGCTGCTGCGTTATTGCGTTCCACGCGACCGGCAAGCGCGCAAACGTAATCGCAGCGCCCTTCTCCGCCACCCAGGCATCCAGCAGCGGATCGAACGCATTGCAATGCGGACAGCCATACCAGAACAGTTCAGTAATCTGCGGTTTGTCGCCGGGGGTCTGCAATTCTCGCAGGGCAGGATCGACAGCCACTTCGTCATAGTGGGTGCCTGCGACGTACTGCGCGCTGGCAATACCAGTCATTGCTACCAAAACGCAGGCGACAAGCATCCTGCTGATATTTTTCAACCAGTTCATGGGTTTCTCCGAGTGAGGTTTGGGTTACAGCAGCTGATCAGGCGCTGGAGGTACGGCACATAGCTGGATCAATCGATCGGGGGTTGGACTCTGTTCGACTATCGTTTGTTGATGCGGACCAATGCCGAGGCTGTGCGGCGGCAGCATCTGGCCACTAAGCACACCCGCCA
>JAZKEH010000552.1:0-4159 GCA_040387155.1 Pseudomonadota bacterium
GTTCAGGCTGGCGGCACTGGCTTGTTCGCGGGCCTGATGATCAACCCGAAGATCTACCTGCTCGACGTTGAGTACGCCTACAACGGCACTCAGGCCGAGTTCGGCTTCATGGGCGAGTGGTACGTTCAACTGACCACGACTGGCGGCACCATTGGCGATCCGATCTACTTCGTCAACGCAACAGGTGAGCTTGGTCACGGCACGGCTGCTGCTGGCCAGACCCAAATCGAAGGCGCAGTCATCAGCCGCCATAACGTTTCCCCGGAAACGCCAACCCTCGCCGTAGTGCGCCTGACTCAATAAGGTATCGCCGACATGAAAGAACGTTTCTACGCCTCTGGGCGAACCCTTAAAGCACGCGGCCCGCTGGCGCTGGATGCCAAGCCTACCTTGGATCAGGCGCATCAGCTCGGCATCAGCATGGACACTGCTCTGACTGGCCCGGCGCAAGCTCAGGGTGCCATGTACCGCCATTATCTGGAAACTGAACTGCCGGGCGTTGTCCGCATTCTGACCCAGGTTCGACGCATCGACGCCTTGGCCGGTATTCTGGTCGGCGGTAGCTGGGAAGACGAAGTTGTCACTCAGAAGGTGGCAAGCGCAGTTGGTAAGGCCGAGCTGTATGGCGACACCACCAACATCCCGCTGGCCAACTACCGCAGCTACCGCGAGCCGCGCCATCTGGTGCGATTCGAACAAGGCTTCCAAGTTGGCAAGCTGGAAGAAGCTCGCCAGGCCCGCGAAGGCTTCAACGACGCTGAAGAAAAGCGCCGCTCGGTTATCGAGTCGCTGGACTACAGCCGTAACAGCATCGGCTTCAATGGCTTCAACGGCGGCGAAAACAAAACGTACGGCCTGCTGAACGATCCAAACTTGCCTCCTTACGCGGCAGTGACTGTGCCGTGGAAGGATGCCGGTACCGGCGCATGGTTGTCTTTCGGCGCCATTGTGGCCGACATTGCAACCGCAGTTGACCGAATCATCATCCAGTCGGGCGGCAACATCGGCCCGGATGCCCAGATGGTGTTTGCTCTGCCGCTGGACTTCATCGGCGTTCTGCAAGTGCGCGATCAGGTGTCGGCAATCGGCCAGACCGTTGGCACATGGGTTAAGGAAAACTACCCGGGCGCACGCTTCGAATTCGTTCCTGAATTCCAAGACGCAAACGGCGGCGCGAACGTGGCTTACTTCTACGTTGAAAGCCTGTCCGGTTTCGACGACGCGGACAGCCGCACCCTGGTTCAGCTGGTTCCCGAGAAGTATCGCGTAATCGGCAGCGAGCAGCGCGTGAAGGGCTACATCGAAGACGCCGTTAACGCATTGGGCGGTATCTTCGTCCTGCGCCCTTGGGCATTCTCACGCATCACTGGTATCTAATAGGGTGAGCGGCCTGTGGTAGCATGGGCCGCATCAACCTGGAGAGAGTCATGACTGATTACTACGTTTATTCCACACTGAGCAACGACAACACCTACGGTGGCGTGTTCATCGCCGGCAAGGCCAACGTCGCGAACAAGAACATCGTCACTCCGCTGGGCGTGGCCACCAAGGTCGATGACTCCGCGCTGAGCGCGCTTGAGTCGAGCCATGTGTTTCGGCAGCACAAGGATAACGGTTATATCACCGTAGAAAAATTCAAAGAAGACGCTGATCTGGTAGCTGCCAACATGACCGGTCGCGATGCTTCAGCCCCAGAAACACCAGAAACACTGACCCTTAACGATTCGGAAATTGAATCGGTTAACGGCACCAAGATCACTCGCAAGACAAAGGCCTGACATGGAATTCCCGCTCGCACTATTCCGAACCCTTTACCCGCAGTTCAATGCTGTGAGTGACGAAGTGGTGCTTGCGGTTGCCCAGCAGGCGCTTTGCTTCACCTCCGAGCGCGGCTGCAAGTGTACCGAGCAGATGTGGCTTCTGATGGTTGCCCACCTGCTCCAGCTTGCAGCTAATGGCGCTGCCGGTAATGGATCTATCGGTCAGCTATCGGGGGCTAGCATTGACAAGGTGTCAGTATCGTTCGCCATGCCTCCAGCAACTGACGCATGGTCGTACTGGCTCAACGGCACGCCATTCGGCCAGCAGTTCGCTGCGCTGATGAAGCGTTGCCAGGGCGGCGCCTTCTACGTTGGCGGTCGCGGTGAGCGTGCTGGCTTCCGGGTCATTGGCGGTGGGTTTCCTAGACCCCGGAGGTTCTGATGGAAGTCCGCCGAACCAGCAACGCAGAAGCCATAAAGAAGATGCTCGCGGAACTCGATAAAAAAGAGATCCGCGTGGGATTCTTCGAGAACTCAAAATACACGGATGGCACCCCAATCGCTTATGTGGCTGCCATTCAGGAGTTCGGCTACGGGCCAATCCCTCCGCGCCCCTTCATGCGTCCGGCTGAAGAGGCGAACAAGGGGAAATGGGTTAAGGGTATTGCTGCCGGAGTGCGCGGCGTCATTGCTGGCCAGGTAACGCTAGATCACGCCCTTGAGCAGGTTGGCATGGTGGCCGCTGGCGATGTGCGCAAGGCCATCAAGGCAGTGACTGCTCCGCCTCTGGCAGAGTCAACCGTGCGAGCCAGGCAGTCCCGCAAGAAGGGCAAGAAGGCTGTCAGTCGAAAACCCTTGGTCGATACAGGTCAGATGCTTCAGGCCGTAAACAGCGCAGTGGTGACAACATGATCCCCGGCATCAACCTTTTGAACATCGCTCTCGGCGTTATCCAGCCCCAGTCAGGTAAATGGTTGCGCTTCCTCGGCAACACGACCAATGATCGCGGTCAGGACATTCCCTCTTATGCCGAGCCGGTTGAGATCGTAGGCAGCTTCCAGCCGGTTGACGCCCGGATCATCAAGGAGCTTGGCCTGAGCACCGAGAAGCAGTATCGCAACCTCTACACCTCAAACCCTATCGCCGGCCTCAAGCGCGGAACGTCGCCCGACCTTGCCATCTTCTATGGTCGCAAGTATCAGACCGTTGGCGAGACAGACTGGTTTCAGCAGGATGGCCGCGTTGCCGTGCTGCTGGTCGACGTGGGCGCAGCGGAATGAACGAGAAGGCCCTAGACAAGCTGATTCGCGCCGAGCTGCTTAAAGGCCTTGCTCGATATGGTGTGACAGACATGCCGGTCAAGCAGGGCTATCAGCCAACCACTCAGGGTCGACTCGACAAATGCATCTACTTCTGGGCCCTTCCCGATATTCCAGAGGGCTGGCAGTACCGCAAGCACAAGGCCGATGAGGCCGGACAGATCACCACTACAGAAACCCAGATCATAGCAACAAGCTATCAGATGGGTGCGCTCATTCCAGATGATCCAAGCGACGCAGACCAGAAGACAGCCAAGGACATAACCGTCTTGGCTCGCATGGTCGTACAGTCACAACCATTCGTTATCGCCATGACTAAGGCCGAGGTCGGGGTCAGGCGCCCTAGCGAGGTGCGCAACCCGCAGTTCGTGAACGATCAAGACCAATACGAGTTCCAGCCTTCGTTTGACTTTACCGTGACCCACAAGCAGGTCATAATCCAATTAACTGACTCTATCGAATCGACTGAGTTTAATATACACAGGGTATGAGGCGCAGAAATGCCAATCAAAAGCACTCTCTATGTGAAAATCACAAGTGGCGTTATCGGCGCTTCCTCTGTTAAAACCCAGGAGCTGACCGGGCGTCGGTTCACTACCAATCCTCTCGTACCTGTCGGGCAGATCGTTACAGTTCTTCCGGGTGGAGCAACCGATTATTTCGGCGCCGGCACTGATGATGCTCGATTCGCCTCTCAATACTTCAGCTACATTTCACCGGCTCCGGCATCTCAGGCAAACAACCTGCAGTTTGCTGCGTATTCGCCAAACGCCAGAATCCCGACGATCTTTGGCGCAAAGCTGGTCAACACGTTAGATCAGCTTAAATCCGTAACGAGCGGATCTCTTTCCGTTCAGCTGGGAGATAGCGAGGCGCAGTTAAGCGCAATTGATCTTTCTGGCGCTACCAGCTTTGCCGATGTAGCGACGATTGTGCAGACAGCCTTGCGGCTACAGACTGGCGATCAGTACGTCAGTGCGACTGTGGCCTTCAATGGCGTTAAAAATGAATTCTCCATTGTCGGTTCCTTGGCGCAGCCTGGCGCGGCTAAGTTCATTCCAGTTTCTGGCGGCAATGACG
>JAZKEH010000553.1:0-4382 GCA_040387155.1 Pseudomonadota bacterium
ACTTGTGTGGGCGGCGAGTTCGCTGAGGGTCATGCCGGGTTTGTCGCGGCTGAAGGCGCGCATCACGGCAAGACCGCGGGCAAGTCCGTTCAGATATTCGCCGTCTTCGCGCGGGCTGTGGTCGAGTTGTCCATTCTCTCCATTACTACCGCCGTTGCCTGTTGCAGCACTGTTTTTGGTCTTTCTGCTTTTCATGTATTGAGAATCTCCATTCGGCGGCAAAGCTACCACATGTCGTTCCCGTTTGGACTCCACCGCTATACTGTGACATCGAACCTTAGCGGGAGTTTGCAATGGCCACTGCAATCAAGACCAAAGTCAACGAAGCCAGTGTTACCGAGTTCCTCGACAAAGTGGCTAACGAGTCGCGCCGAACCGACTGTTACGCCGTAATGACGTTGATGCAGAAGGTCACTGGCAAGAAGCCCAAAATGTGGGGCGGTGCCATCGTGGGGTTTGATCAGTACCACTACCAATACGAGAGTGGCCATGAAGGTGACATGTGCATGATAGGGTTCTCGCCGCGTGCGTCAGCGTTGACCCTTTACGTGCTGCACGATATTGCGGAACGAGAGGAGTTGCTTGCGCAGTTGGGCAAGCACAAGACTGGCAAGGGATGTCTCTATATCAACAAGCTGGCTGACGTGGATCTGAAGGTATTGGAGAAGTTGATTCGCACTTCGTACCAATGGATCAAAGCGAAATACAGCTGATCTGCTCCCTCCTGAGCAATCGCAGTCGGCGACAGACCTTTGCTGGATCGCTTCAAGCCCATCCCTGGGACGCTCCCGCTCAGGCCATGGATGGCCTGAGGGGTTGTATCGACCGGTCACATAGGTAACAAAACGTTCGGACACATAGGTAACAGTTAATAATCTTTGGCATTACGACCTCACAGGAGCTCGCTGATGCCGTGGCAAGAGATTGGAACTGTGGACCTAAGAACCGAATTTGTTGGATTGGCGCGCGCCGGCACTGTCTCCTTCAGCGAGCTATGCAGGCGTTATTCCATCAGCCGCAAGACTGGCTACAAGTGGCTGCATCGTCACGACGAACAGGGCGTTAATGGGCTGGTTGATCAATCCCGCGCTCCCAAACAGCAGCCTGCCCATACGATTCCCGAGGTGGAAGCCCTCGTCGTAGCCTGCCGGGATCAGTATCCCTACTGGGGTGGCCGCAAACTGAAAGGCGTGCTGGCGCAGCAGGGGCATCTGCACATCCCTGCCCCAAGCACGATCACGGCGATCCTGCGTCGGCATGGACGGTTGTCCTCACCGGTAGAACCTTTGCCATTACACCGTTTTGAACACGCGCATCCCAATGAGCTGTGGCAGATGGATTTCAAGGGGCATATTCCAGTGGGGCGGCAGCGTTGCCATCCTCTGACGGTGATCGATGACTGCTCGCGCTTCTCCCTGTGCCTTGAGGCGTGTGGCGATGAACGCAAAGGCACGGTTCAGCAGGCCCTGACCTCGGTGTTCCGTCGTTATGGACTGCCGCGCAGAATGACTATGGATAACGGATCGCCCTGGGGCGGCAATGGGCGCTTCTCACGGCTGACGGTGTGGCTGATTGAACACGGTGTAACGGTCAGCCACTCGCGTCCTTACCATCCGCAAACACAAGGAAAGGACGAGCGCTTTCATCGCACATTGAAAGCTGAGCTGCTCGGCCGGCGCGAGTTCGACACGATGGAGCGCTGTCAGCATGCTTTCGATCACTGGCGTCAGCAGTACAACCAGGTACGACCCCACGAGGCCTTGGGCATGCAAACGCCTGCCTCACGGTATGAGTGCAGCCAACGCCACTGGGAGGAACAACTGCCGGAGTATGAATACAGTCCTATCGATGAATTGAGAAAAGTCTCTCCCGACCAGTGTGTCAGCTTTCAGCGATACGTGATCCTTGTTGGCGAAGGCTTTGTTGGCAAGAAGGTTGCCTTCAGACCCACGACAATCGATGGGCGGTACACCATTCACTTCTGTCACCAGCAGATCGGCGAAGTGGACTTGCGGGAACTGACAAAGCGAGTGCGGTAGGATGGGTAAAAAGTGTTACCTATGTGTCCGAACACTTTGTCACCTATGTGACCGGTCTGTACAACCCCTCAGGCCATCCATGGCCTTCGAGGTTCCCAGAAACCTGTTCCCGCCTTGAGCTCTCTGGCTTCAGCTGCCACTCGTTATTTACTGAAGAGAGGGCGGCCGTTGGTTGCGATTGCTCCATCGAAATGCCCATCAATCGAAAGATCCCGCCAAAGGAAAAATAGCAACAGATTAAAAGTGTGACGAACATCACAGTTGCCTTGTGGTCAGCAGCAGAAAAACATAAAAAGACGCCGCACGAAACCAACCACAAAAAATCCAATCAAAGGAAATTCATGAAACTGAAGTTACTGGCCTGTGCCATCGTAGCCGGCACCGCATTAGTCCATTCCTCTGCCTTCGCCCAAAGCACCACCAACAAAGGCTCCACCCCGAACGGCAAGCCGTTCACCTACCTGAATGCCCAGATCCAGACCAGCGCGACTGCCATTGCAGCGCTGCAGGCGACGGTCAGCAATCTCCAGGTGCAGATCAATGCAGCCAACACCGGCATCACCACGCTGGAAGCCACGGTTGCCATGAACAGCCAGAAGATCGCGGCGCTGCAGGCTTCACAGTCTGCTACCAACGCTGCCCTGCAAACGCTGCGCAATGATGTGAGCTCGCAGATTGCTGCGCTGTACACCGACATTGCTGGCCTTAACCAGCAAATCGCCGGCCTGCAGGCGCAGGTCAACAATCTGACTGCCACGCTGACGCAACAACTCGCCCAGCTGCAGCTTGCAGTCACCAACAATTCCGAAAATATTTCCGCCCTGACGGTGCAGATCAGCACGCTGACTGCCCAGCTGTTGCTGGTGGACACCCAGGTCGACAACCATGAAGGCCGTCTGGATGCGCTTGAACTGCTGGTAGCTGCTCTGAATGAAGCTGTGATCGACCTGGACACGCGTCTGGTTGGTGTTGAGCAAAGCGGCCCGGGCAATGCCTGCTTCACGCTGAACAACACCACTGACGAAGACATTACCAACAACGACTGGTTTGATGCTTGTGTGGCTGCTGCCCAAAGCGGCAAGACCAAGATCCATGTGATCTTCAAGAATGGCGACGGCAGCGTTGCCTATGACGCCGTCGGTCCGATTGTTGGTTCATGGACGCAGGATAACCTTACCTCCACCACGTCTGACGTATGGTCGCAGTACAACTCCTACAACCATGACCGCATGATCACGCTGAACAATGGCGACAAATTGATGCTGTCGGGCAAGTCCAGCGCGAATGCGGGCTGCGGCGGTGATCTCGGTAATGGTTATGGCATGGTGATCTATCCATCCAACCCGGACTACTACAGCAACATCAAGTTCCTGGTGCAGCCTTACCAGCATTTCGTAGGCTACAGTGGCGCTCGTTATTTCAGCCCCTGGGACGCCGGCCGCGAGATTTCGTGGAACAACGGCTCAACTTTGAATACTTGCAGTTGGGGCGGTAGCTCAGGCCAGGCATTCATCGGCAGCCTGCAGATCATCATGGAATAAGCAGTACTTGATGAAAAAAAAGCGGCCCAAGGGCCGCTTTTTTTATGTCCGGACTTTTTGAGCTGCGAGACTATGAGCGCACGCCACCATCCACCTTGATGATCTGCCCAGTGACATAACTGGCCTGGGCGAGAAACAGCACTGCGTTGGCAATGTCATCGGGCGAGCCAATTCGGCCGAGCGCCGTGCGATCGAGTGTCTTCTGCATATCAGAGTCGCTGATGCCACCTTCATACTCGGGCCACAGGATTGCGCCGGGAGCGATGCCATTCACGCGCACCTGTGGTGCCAATTCGCGTGCCAGAGAACGGGTCATGTTGGCGAGCGCGGCTTTCGCCATCGCATACGGAATGAATTGGGCAAGGCCATAACGTGACGTACTGTCGATGATATTGACGATGCTGCCATGCGACGTGCGCAGTGCCGTGGCAAGGTGTTGGCTCAACAGTAGCGGCGCTCGCGCATTACTCCCCATCAGATTGTTCCACTGCTCCAGTGTGATGGTGCCAAGCGGAGTGGGAAAGAATGACGACGCGTTATTCACCAACAGGTCGAGACGTCCCCAGGCATCGATGGTCTGGTGTGCCAGTCGTTCGATGGCGGCAGGCTCTTGCAGGTCGGCGGCAGCAAGCCGAACTGTATCGTCGCTGAGTGCGTTGAGTTCCGTCGCCAGTTCAGCCGCTTTGTCATGCGATCGGTAGTAGTGCAGCACAACGCGATAGCCGGCTTTTTGCAGGTGGCGGACAGTGCAGGCGCCAATGCGTGCGGCCGCACCGGTGACAAGCGCTACGGGCTTCACGCA
>JAZKEH010000553.1:4467-6479 GCA_040387155.1 Pseudomonadota bacterium
CGTGCGGTTGCCAATACGCTGCGCAAGCGTTCAGCCTGCGGGTACGGACGCCGTTCAAGACCGGTGCGGCCACGCGCGTCAGCCTCGCAGGCCAACAGGAACTGCTCAAAGCGTTGCGGACGTCGGAGTGCGTCGCAGCTTTCCAATGTTTGTACCAGGTCCTCTGCTTTGTGCTTCATGGCCTTGTGGCAACGGGTGTGATGACGGCTGACGATGACAGCCAGCTCGCGATGCTCGTTGGGAACCCGCAAACGCTGGCAGAGTTGTTCGATCAGGGCGACGCCACTTTCCTCATGGCCGGTGTGTGAGGGTAATACGGTGGCAGGCGTCAGGCCTTTGCCAAGATCGTGCACCATCGCTGCAAAGCGCACGGTTGTCTCCTCGCTAAGCTTCGCCGCTTGTTCCATCACCATCAGCATGTGGACGCCCGTATCGATTTCCGGATGAAAAAACTCGGGCTGGGGCACCCCAAACAACGCATTCATTTCCGGCAGCAAGACCGGCAGGGCACCACAGTCACGTAGTACTTGTACGAACACCTGGGGGCTTTTGGATGTCAGCGCGTTGTGAATTTCCTGCCAGACCCGTTCAGGGATCAGGTGTTGCAGTTCACCGGCATCGACCAGTGCGCGCATCAATGCCAATGTTTCGGGTGCAACGGTGAAGCCGAGATGAGCGAAGCGCGCAGCGAATCGGGCAACGCGCAGTACACGCAAGGGGTCTTCAGCAAACGCAGGCGATACATGGCGCAGTATGCGCGCCTCCAGATCGTTCTGGCCGCCATAAGGATCAATTAGCGTACCGTGATCATCGGCAATGGCATTGATCGTCAGATCACGCCGCAGCAAATCCTCTTCGAGTGTGACATCCGGTGAGGCGTTGACGACAAAGCCGGTATAACCGCTGCCGCTTTTGCGTTCAGTGCGCGCAAGCGCATGTTCTTCCTTGCTCTTTGGATGCAGGAATACCGGGAAATCGCGGCCTACCTGGGTGTAGCCCTGCTGCAGCATTTCTTCAACAGTGGCGCCCACCACCACCCAGTCGCTGTCCTTGTGCGGCAGGCCCAACAGCTTGTCACGCACGGCACCGCCGACACGATAGATCTTCATCGTGCAGCTCCGCTAGCGCATGTCAGCGCAGGTGATGGAAACGCGTTCATTTTTTTCCAGATGCAACAAGGTCAGGCAACGGCCCCACACACAGCCGGTATCGAGGCCGAGAATGTCGGGGCGGTTCGTTACGCCTTCCAGTGTAGCCCAATGGCCGAACAGCAGCAGCTCGCCAGCCGCCGGCTCCACAAAATCGAACCAGGGTTGAAAGCCGGCCGGTGCAGTGTCGACTTCGGTTTTGACAGTGAGGTTCATGCGGCCCTGCGGCGTGCAAAAACGCAGGCGGGTGAGCACATTGGTGATGACACGCAGTCGTTCCATGCCGCGCAACGAATCGTCCCAGCGATCCGGTTTGTCGCCATACATGCCGCGCAACATGGCCTTGTATTCAGTGCTGCGCAGTTCGTGTTCGACCTCAGCGGCAAGGCTCAGTGTTTTCTTCCTGTCCCAGTCCGGTGCAATGCCGGCGTGGACCATCAATACGTCGCGGGTACCGGCATCGGTACTTACCTTTTGGCTGTGAGCCATGGGCAGTTGTCGCACCCATTCAAACAGGCGCGGACAGTCCGGGGCGTCGAGCAGGGGCTGCAGCGTTTTGACTTTGCCTTCGGGATTGGCCTTCGACCTGACGGCGAGGAAATGCAGGTCGTGATTGCCAAGCACGCCGGTGAAGGCAGAGCCAAGCTGATGGAGGAAGCGGAGGGTTTCCAGTGATTGGGGGCCGCGGTTGATCATGTCGCCCACACACCACAATTGATCGCGACCTGGCTCGAAGTCGACCTTGGTCAGCAGGCGTTGCAGTGGTTCGTAACAGCCCTGGATGTCTCCGACTACGTAGTTCGCCACGTCCTGCTCCAACTGCCATCAATGCAACATATGCGGTACTGCCAACACGAACATCGG
>JAZKEH010000554.1:0-1653 GCA_040387155.1 Pseudomonadota bacterium
AACAGATGCAACACCATCGTGCGAATCCTTCCTGCCATACCTGCCACGTGAAGATGGATGAGCTGGGTTTTGCGCTTGAACAGTACGACGCCATCGGCAAGTTTCGCACCGAGGCAGATGGTTTGGTGGTGGATCCCTCTGCCCGCATGCCCGGCACCGGCGAATTCAGCGGTCTTGATGGTCTGCGCGACGTGCTGATGCAGCAACAGGAACAGTTCGCCCGCACCTTTACCGGCAAGTTGCTGACCTACGCCACCGGCCGCGGCATGGAAGCGCACGATCAACCCGTGATTCGTGCGATTACCCGCACGGCAGCAGCCGACGATTACCGCATGCAAAACATTATCTACGGCATTGTGACCAGTGATGCCTTTACCCTGAGGAGGACGCCCGATGAAACGAGTCCAGTCGTTGCTATCAAGTAACAAGATGGATAGACGCTCGCTGTTGCGTGGAATGGGAACCGCCATTGCATTGCCGTTGATGGAAGCCATGTTGCCCAGCACCAGTTTGGCGGCCACAGCGGCACCGAAAAGATTGAGTGTGATGTACGCGCCCAACGGGGTGTTCATGAAGCAGTTCACGCCGGCAACAACGGGCGCCGACTACAAGATGACGCCGATCCTGCAACCGCTTGCGCATTTGCGCGATGACTTTGTCGTCATCAGCGGCCTCGGCCTGCCCAGCGGTGGTGGTCATGCCCGTGGTTGTGCCGGCTTGCTTACCGGCGTGCAGGCGCGCGAAACCGAAGGCTCTGATCTGGAGTGCGGCATTTCGATGGACCAGCTGATCGCCAGCCAGTACAGCAGCGAGACGCAGTTCCCGTCGTTGCAGATGGGCATCGAACCGTCGAGCCTGCTCGGCAGTTGTGCGCCTGCCTACAGCTGCACCTACACCAACACGTTGTCGTGGCGCAGCCCTACTTCCGCGCTGCCAGTTGCGGTTAATCCGGCCGAAGTATTTGCGCGCATGTTTGGCGATGGCGACATCCGCGATGCCAAGGCGCGCGAAGCACAGCTGCGGCAGAAAACCAGCATCCTCGACTTTGTACGCGAAGATGCGCAATCACTCTCCAACCAGATGGGTATGCAAGATCGCCGCAAACTCGATGAATACATGACCTCCATTCGCGATGTCGAGCGCCGCATCCAGATGTCCGCTGCCCGCAGCGCCGATGTTGATTACAGCTCGCTTGAACGGCCCGTTGGCATCCCGCAAGGTTTTGCAGAGCACGTACACCTGATGATCGACCTGCAGGTGCTGGCGCTGCAGACCGACCTGACCCGCGTCACAACTTTCATGCTGGGGCGTGAGCTCAGTAACCGCGTCTATCCGGAAATTGGTGTGCCCGATTCGCATCACATGCTCAGTCACCATGCCGACGATCCCAAGCGCATCGAAAAGCTTGTGCGCATCAACGCGTATCACAAGGCGCAGTACGCCTACTTCCTGGAACGCCTGCGCGATACGAAGGATGGCGACGGCACACTGCTGGACAGCACCTTCCTGATTTCCGGCGCCTGCATGGGCGATTCCAACGTGCACGACAGTATGGACATGCCCATCATCGTGGCCGGTGGTGGTATTCCTGGCAATCGCCATATTCGAGTGCCCACGGATACGCCGGTGAGCAACATGCACGTCACGCTGTTG
>JAZKEH010000555.1:0-3398 GCA_040387155.1 Pseudomonadota bacterium
CGGGAAAATGGGCCATGGGATGCTCCTTGTTTTGCTGCCGGATTAAACAGAACTGATAACTGCATTACAATCGCAGTCACTTGACCTGTGACAAGCGGTCAAAAATAACCTGTATTTACCGTGGTTTGTAGCACTGACACTATAATGTTGTCGATGACAACGAATCATATTCAAGGAGCACGTCATGGAAAGCAGTAACCACACACTCAAGGAATTGTTCAGCCAGCTCGGTCTGCCCGATGGCAGCGCCGCAATCGAGAACTTCATCGAGGCTCACCGGCCGCTGCCACGCACGATCAAGTTGGGTGAGGCGCCATTCTGGACCAAGGCGCAACGGCAAATGCTGCAGCAGGCGATCAGCACTGATGCAGACTGGGCGGTGTTGGTTGATCAGCTGGATGCCCGCCTTCGCTGAAGCTATCCGCCGTCCGCCGTCGCCAAGGCTATGGCGGACAAGCCGCCGTTTCTACAACTGTTTGATAATTGCGTCGCAGACCGCGTCTTGTGACAGGCTGTCGCCATTGATGGTGAAGTCGGCATACTTGCGATAGAGCAAGGTGCGTTCTTCAAACAGGTCGGCAAAACTTTGTTCGGGACGCTTGGCGATGCCACGGGTTTCGTAGTCAGTGATGCGCTTGCGCAAGGTATCTACACTGACGTCCAGGTAGATACACGTCCCTTGGCTACGCAAGTGCTGCATCGCTGCGTCGCTGTATACCGCACTGCCTCCTGTTGAAATCACGTGGTTCTCCACGTTGATGCCTTGCAGCACGCGCGCTTCGATTTCACGCAGGCGCATGTAGCCTTCCTTGTCCATGATGTCCTGCAGCGAGCGATGTTCGACGCTCTGGATCAACACGTCGGTATCGATGTAGTCGTGTGATGTGCGCTTGGCGAGGATGATGCCGACCGTGCTCTTGCCAGAACCTGGCATGCCGATCAGAACAAGGTTGGATTTTTTCGTGGACATAAATGCTGCCTTGAATGGATGCGCAATTATGCCAGCCAACGGTCCAGCATCGCACTCATCAGTTGATTGACGGCGGTGAAGCGCTCAGGTTGCGCCAGCATGGCATGGGCACTCTGTACAAACCGGCTGTTATCCAGCTCCTCGTGGCAGTGATGACAAAGATCTTGCGCAGTTTGCGGGGTGGTTTCGAGATGGAACTGCAGCGCAAGCACACGCTCGTTCCAGACAAAGCCCTGGTTGCGACAACCTGTGCTGGAAGCCAACAGCTGTGCACCGTCGGGCAACGTGAAGGTGTCGCCGTGCCAGTGGAAAACGTCGAGCTCTTCCGGAAATGCACCAGCCAGTTTCGAGTCCACGCAATCCGGGCGACGCGTGACAGGCCACCAGCCGATTTCACGGTAGGCATTTTTGTCGACCCGTGCGCCCAACACACAGGCCAGCAACTGAGCACCTAGACAGATGCCAAGCACGCGTTTGCCGGCGGTTACGACGGAATGGATGAATTGCTTTTCGGCCGCCAGCCACGGCAGCGTGGCTTCATCATAGACACCCATCGGGCCACCCATGACGATCAGCGCATCGAAGCTGGTGAGAGCAGGCAGCGTGTCGCCGGCAAACAAACGTGTGCAGCTTAGTTGATGGCCGCGAGAGAGAAGGGCGCGCTCCATGCTGCCAAGGCCTTCGAACGGCACGTGTTGCAGATAATGAATGCGCATGGATGAAATCCCCTACTCGCCAACCATCGCTACGCTACTGGCTGCGCAGCACTTTCTGAACGACAGGATTGTTCAACATCCATTGGCGGTGGGCGGCTACTTTCGGGAACAGGTTCACATCCACTTCGTCACCTTCGAGCCACTGCGTAATCGTGAACAGGTACATGTCGCAGATGCTGTAGTTGTCGCCTAGTACAAATGGGCCCTTGAAGTAGTCGTTTTCAATCTGCTCAAAACAGGCACGCATTGTCTGCGGTACCTTGCGCTTCATTGATTCAATGGCGGCTTCATCATCGGACCAGCGATAGCCGCGATAGCGATGCGCGTGCGCTACATGCACCGTGGAGCACAGGTAACTGTTGAAAGACTGCGCTTGCGCGAATTGCCACATGTCGTCGAGCGGCGCGAGTTTGGCAGCGGGAAAACGCTGGGCGATGTAGGCGAGAATAGCGGGTGTTTCACTCAATACGCCCTGCTCTGTAATGAGCGCAGGCACGCGACCTTTCGGATTGATCGCCAGATAAGCAGGTGCGCGTTGCTCCTGTTTGGAGAAATCCAGTTTGCAGGCTTCATAGGCGCCGCCACTGTGTTCAAGCGCAAGATGTGATGCGAGCGCGCAGGAGTTGGGGGCGTAATAGAGTTTCAACATGGATTCACCATACGTGCTCGGTACCATCCCAGGACCAGAAACGACCTGAGTGTTCCATCGTCATTGTGTCGATCAGGTTGAACAACCCATTCGCGCTGTCGGTGGCGCTGATCTGCGCATTGGGACCGCCCATGTCGGTTTGCACCCAGCCCGGGTGTACCGGGCAGACGATGATATTGTCCGGTTTCAATTCAACCGCGAGCACCTGCATCACTTTGCTGACCGCGGATTTTGAGCTGCGATAGATGTAGCGATCCGTGCCCATCTCGAGACCGAACGCGCCCATCTGGCTGGATACTGTGATGACACGGGGGCGGGCAGATTTTTTGAGGTTGGGCAGTAGCGCGGTCGTCAAACGGAAGGGGGCGATCGTATTGATCTCGAACGTACGTAACCAGGCGGCGTAGTCCATGTCAGCAATGCCCTGCTTGTCGCCCCCCATGATGCCGGCGTTGTTGATCAGTACATCAACCACGCGATTACCGAGCTGTTTGCCAAAACTATTTACCGAGTCGGCGTCTGCAACATCGAGGGACAGGATTTCAACGTTGCTACCGGAGAGCTTCCGAAGGGCATCGGCGCCTGCCGGGTGGCGGCACGCCGCAATAACTTGATGACCGGCTGCAGCGAAGCGAGCCGTCAGGGCCAACCCGATGCCGCGATTGGCGCCGGTGATAACAATGGTTTCCATGGCGAGGGGTCTCTCCCAAGTGTGCGCAAGGTAGTTGACTGTCAGCAGAATTGGCAGCCGGGGACAGAAGAGCCAGAAAGATTTGGTCGATCTTTCGGTCTACTGGGCAAGCCCTTCTAACGTGAGACGGCGATGGAAGGCGCCGCTCACGTTATTTTTTCTTCTGCTTGCCCTTTTGCTTGCTCGCTGCCTTAACGGCGGGCTTCTTCTTTGGCGCCACCGCCTTTTTAACCGGCTTCACTGCCTTGACGGCTTTGGCTGCCTGTTTTGCCTTGGGTACAGGCTTCGGCTTTGGTTTCGGCTTGGCTGCTGCTTTGGCGGCAGGCTTGCTTGCCTTTTTTGCGACCGGCATTTTCTTCACCGGCGCCTTGG
>JAZKEH010000556.1:0-1648 GCA_040387155.1 Pseudomonadota bacterium
CACTGGCGCGCGTCGTTGCAGATGACATGGGTCAGTCAGTCGCCTTGCGGTTTGAGCTGGTCATGCGCGGCATGGAGCTGGCGAATGGTTACGACGAACTTTGCGACGCCACAGAGCAAGCGAAGCGATTCGATGCTGACCGGGCGCAGCGCAAGCTGCAGCATTTGCCAGACATCGCGCCCGATACCCGCTTGCTGGCCGCCATGTCTCACGGCTTGCCGGCCTGTGCGGGTGTAGCGCTTGGTGTGGACCGTCTGTTGATGCTGCGGAGTGGCGCCACTCACATCGACGATGTGCTCGCCTTCCCCCATCGCGTTTGCTGAAAGCCGGTGCCGGGCGCCATTCGGCAAGCTAAGAATCATGGACAATCATCGCCATAAAGCGTCCTGATTAGTGCATTTTTGTCATAAAACATGTACTTTCAGGTCAAGCTGACTGGGAGATGACTCGTCGTGACAAGAAAAAAAACAGCGGAAGCCGAGATTCCGCAATTTGCTCTCTACGGGGAAACCACACCCGATGACGAGCTTGAGTTCGTTCACATCGAAGACATCCACGAACGCAGTTCGCGCAATGGCTGGGTCATCAAGCCGCATCGGCACATGCATCTGTTCCAGGTGTTGTGCATGTCGAAAGGTGAAATGCAGATGGGGTTGGACAGTGATGCCCACACGCTGAAGGGTGCCTGGACCGTTGTCATGCCGGTAGGGGTGGTGCACGGGTTCCAGTTCCGACCGGACACGCAAGGCGTCGTGTTGAGCATCGCGGTGAAGCTGCAAGGACTCGATGCAGAAAATCAGGTTGGACGTTTGCTGGATGGCGTATTGGCTCAGCCGCAGGTGCTGCGTCTGCACAAGGGCGCCGGCGATGATCAACAACTCTGGCATTATCTGCAGGAAATCAAACTGGAACTTGTGCAGCAAAAGCCCGAGCAACGGCTTGCCTTGTTCGCACTCGTCAAACTCGTGTTGCTCACCTTGCGCCGTCGCATCCTGCACGAACAACGGCAAGCGGGTGAACAGAAACCCGGCGTACAACTGACTGATCGCTTTCGCGAACTGCTGGAACAGCACTACAAGGCGCATTGGCCGATTGCCGATTATGCGGATGCGCTGCATGTCTCGGTGTCGACATTGAACAGGGTTTGCGTCGATGTGCTGGGTGATTCAGCGAAGAAATTGTTGCAGCAGCGCCTGCACGTCGAAGCGAAGCGTCGGCTGACCTACACGCGTGAAACGCTCGATCAGATTGCGTTCAATCTCGGGTTTCAGGATGCGGCGTATTTTTCACGCGTGTTCAAGGCACAGCAGGGTATGTCACCCAAGACGTTCCGCCTGCAAGCCAGCAGAACCTGACTTGTTGCAACGACGACCAGCGCAACAATAATCAACGCAGTAGCGTTCCCAACTGCTGTCCCATCCGAACACCAGGACCATTACTCAAGTCCATCTGCCACTGCACCATGCCAGGCCCGAACAGGATCACGGCAGTGGAGCCCAGCAGAAAACGGCCGATTTCGCCGCCTTTTTCGATATTGATCGGTGGTTGGTTGTCATAGCGTTTCACAGTCGGCCCTTCAAAACCCGGCGCTACCCGGCCAGCCCACACGGTTTCCACTGCCGCCACAATCATTGCGCCGACCAGCACT
>JAZKEH010000557.1:0-4074 GCA_040387155.1 Pseudomonadota bacterium
CAGTCGATGCGTTTTGTCGGGCATTGCTGCAACTAAAAAAACGATTTGCCTGAATACTCAAACGTTCTAACGATAGTAATAAACCGGTGTCTCCAAAACCCTGTCCGGTTTGTGGTTGCTTCTGATCAGAGCCTGGATGTGTTGAGTGGTTTCCGGAGAAAAAAACTGTTCACCAGTTTCTTTGCACACGCGCGCCGGAACATTCTCAATTACATAGAATTTGCCCGCGTCTTCCAGGGTGTAGGTGACAGTTGTGTCGATCATTGTCTCTTTCATAGGCCTTTTCATGGACGCATCCACCTAATGTCTTACCCGTGACTTGAGATTCTCCCAGGCGTTGGGATCAGGTTCGTAAAGGGTCACTATTTTAACGAGAGGCCGTTCGGGGTGGCTGCACTGAATGTGCAAAGCGCGACCTTTATCCGTAAAGCCTAATAGCAAACAGCTCGGTCCGTACTTGTCGTCCGGGTAATCTTCGATCAGCTCACTGGGATTAATCAATGCCTGTTCCAACTCACCAAGACCAATATTGCGTATGATGCTTTGATCAACAGCATGCTTTGAAAGCTCATACTGGCCCAATGCAATCTTGTTGCGTATTTTCGCTGGCACGTCCATATGGCTGCAGCCTTGGAATCCTTTCCAATGCAGTGACTACGTGGTCCAGTATAGTTTCAGAGGTGAATTGCTGCCAAAAAAATTCTCGGTAAGTTCAGGGCCGGCAGACTTGCCGGCCAACGGCGTGCGTGATTGCCTAACCCGCAACCAACCTGCTCGCCGCCGCCCTGTGCAAATGCTGCAACTGCTGCAAATCAATATCAGCCAGCGTGAAGTCCTTCACCCGCCACTCGCCATTCACCATGACATGTTTGGCGCGATGACTGCCGCTGGTTATTAATGCTGACAACGGATCCGAAGTACCGCTGAAGCGCAGTTCGTCGAGATCGTACAACGCGAGATCGGCCAGTTGTCCGGCAGCGAGCGAGCCGAGGGTAGGGCGATGCAACAAACGCGCGCCACCTACAGTCGCCCAGCGCAGGGCATCATCCACGCTGACGTTTGCGCTGCCATAACGCAGCCGCTGCAGCAGAAACGCCTGCCGCACTTCCTGGATCATGTTCGAGTGATCATTCGATGCGGAGCCATCAACACCAAGGCCCACATTCGCACCGGCGGCTTCGAGTTCCTTCACCTTGCAGATGCCGGACGCCAGAATCATGTTGGACGAGGGGCAATGACTGATGCCGGCTTTGACGGCGCCGAGTCGCGCAATTTCTTCATCAGTGAAGTGGATGCCGTGGGCGAACCAGGTATCACCGGCCAGCCAGTCCAATGATTCCAGATAATCCACCGGTCGCATGCCGAAGTGTTTGAGACAGAACTGGTTTTCGTCGGCAGTTTCAGCGAGATGGGTGTGCAGCAGTACCCCTTGTTCGCGAGCAAGCTTTGCTGAGTCCTTCATCAGCTCTGAGCTAACCGAGAAGGGTGAGCAGGGCGCCAGCGCAATCTGCACCATCGCATCGTCGCTGCGCTGATGGTAATGGCCAATCAATCGCCGCGATTCGTCGAGGATGAGCAGTTCATCCTGTACCACCTTGTCAGGCGGCAGACCGCCGCGGCTTTCACCGAGACTCATCGAGCCGCGCGTCAGCATCAGTCGCATGCCGATGGGCGCATTCGCTTCAACCTGGATGTCGATCGCGTGCTCGAAGCCGTCGGCAAACAGATAGTGATGATCGACTGCAGTAGTGCAGCCGGACAACAACAGCTCTGCCAGCGCGAGCTGGGTCGAGATCTTGATGGCCTTGGCGTCCATGTTGGCCCACACCGGGTACAAGGCGCGCAGCCAATCAAATAGTTCACGGTTTTGCGCCGCCGGCAGCGCGCGCGTCAGGGTCTGGTAGAAATGATGGTGGCAGTTGATGAGGCCAGGCAGCAGCACCAGGTCACTGGCATCAAACATATAGGTGATCGGCAAACGCGGCTGGCGGCCAGCAGGCACGCACTCAACAACGCGATTGCCCTGGATGACAACACCATTGCCGGCATCGCTGCCATCACCAGTCCATGCCGCAGCAGGGTTGGCAATCCACAGCGTGGCGGCACCGAGGGTGTTCATCCTGTTTTTGTTGGTACTTTAAGACCACAGCCGGTCAGGATGATCTCGGTCAGAAAGCCGGAGATCTCGTCGATCATGTCCCGCTCGTATTCGGCGCGGTTCATGATGGTCAGCACCTGGGTCTCGAAATCGGCGTAGTGCTGCGTCGACGACCAGATCAGGAAGATCAGATGCACCGGGTCAACCGCCTTCATGCGCTTCTTGCGAATCCATTCTTCTATTACTGACGCTTTATTGCGCACCCAGGTGCGCATTTCGGTGCGTATGTATTTGCGGATGTGCGGCGCGCCCTGGATGATTTCCATCGCAAACAGCTTGGACGACAGCGGGTGGGAGTAGGTCAGCTCCACCTTCTTGCGGATGAAGCGCGCCAGCACCTGGGCCGGGTCATCCTCCACCTTCACGTCGTCGAGGTGGTCGTTCCACAGGTGGATGATGTTGTCGAACAAGGCGAGGTAGAGCTTCTCCTTGCTGGCAAAGTAGTAATGAATATTGGCCTTTGGCAGGCCGGCGCGGTCGGCAATCTTCTGGATGCTGGCGCCGTTGTAGCCAAATTGCGCAAATTCCTTTTCGGCTGCGCTGAGGATCTTCTGGTAATTGTGATCCCGGATGGTGCCGGTTTCACTGCGCGGACGACGTCCCCGCTTTGGAGTTACAACCTCGATATTGCCTGTAGTGACCAACCTTGCCTCCCGCGTGACTGCTGTTGTGCCGGCACTATATCAAGATAGTGCAATTTTTCGGCCACAGCGCTTCCAAAACTTTTGCTGACCGTGCGATCAGGATATTTGCAGACCGCTTTCACTGTTATAAATTTGGAAAATTATTATTAATTTCAAAAGGATGATTACCTTCAGGTAGTTTGTTACAAGTGCGTTAAACAAGCAACCTGTCGCACTGGTCTGCATATTGCATAGTTTCACAGTAGTGAATTTTGCTGGTGCGTTTACGCGACAGGAAGGCTTGTGGAATTTATCTTGAATGGCGAAGAGCAGCAGTGCACAGACTGCGACGCCAATACGACGTTGCTCGATTATCTGCGTGGTCCGCTTGGACTGAAGGGTACGAAAGAAGGCTGTGCCAGTGGTGATTGTGGCGCCTGCACCGTATTGATGGCCGAGCCCGGCCAACCGCTGCGCACCATCAACGCCTGCATCACGCCGCTCGGCAACGCCAGCAACAAGCAGGTGTTCACAGTCGAAAGCCTTTCCGCCGCGGCGAGCAACCTGAACTCGGCATTGCATCCTGCCCAGCAGGCCATGGTCGATTGCCACGGTTCCCAATGCGGCTTCTGCACACCGGGTTTTGTCATGTCGTTGGCTGGTCTGTACCAGAACGGCTTGCGCAGTGGCCGCAAGGAACTCAGTCGCGACGCTGTCACCGACGCCATCTCCGGCAACCTGTGCCGCTGCACCGGTTATCGCCCCATCATCGAAGCAGGCACCAAAATGCTGCACTATCCGGCGGCGTTGCTGCCGGTGAAAGCAACCGTACCAACCAAGCCAGCCGGTGGCGCGCTGCTGCAGGACAAGCAACATACTTTCTATCAGCCGCAGGGCGAAGCCGAGCTGCAGGGCTTGCTTGCGCAGAATCCCACTGCCGTATTGGTGGCCGGTGCCACCGATCTCGGCCTTGAGCTGACGCAGCGCCATCGCGAGTTCAGCGTGTTGGTCAGCCTGACCGCGATCAAGAGTCTGCAACGTATCGAGTTCGACAAGCAGTTTCTGAAAGTGGGGGCCGCGGTGCCCTACACGGACATCGAGAACTTCATCGCGCCGTTGTCGACGCCGTGGGCCCAACTGCTGCACAGGCTTGGCTCGCGCCAGATCCGCAATCAGGGCACGCTCGGCGGCAATCTCGCCAACGGCTCGCCAATCGCCGACATGCCACCGGTATTGCTGGCGTGGGACGCCGAGGTCGAGGCGTCCATCGTCGCGCTCGCCCGCGAGAAGCTC
>JAZKEH010000558.1:0-2548 GCA_040387155.1 Pseudomonadota bacterium
AGGAAAGTATAAAGAAAGTTCCTGCGCCTTCTCCGGTCTTGCTGAGCAGACATCCTCCGGAGCTTTGCATTGATGAAACTGCACAAGTTATTGGTCCCGATCGCACTGGCTGTACTGGCAATCCCTGCCTTCGCAGTCCCACCCGATTTCCTCGACAAGCTTGAAGCGCCCGAGCGTCCCGCTGAAGACAAGGCACGCGACGGCTCACGCCGCCCACTGCAAGTGCTGCAGTATCTCGGCATTGAAGAAGGCATGACGGTACTTGATGTCGCCGCCGGCGAAGGCTGGTTTACCGAAGTGCTATCGGCCGGTGTTGGTGCCAGCGGCAAGGTCATCATGCAGGCTGGCCAGCGTATGCTGCCGCAGGAAGCCGAACTGCGTGCGCGTGGCGAACGCCTGGGTAATGTGACTGTGAGCTTTGAAGAAACCTGGGGCCTCAACATGGATGGCCAGGCTGACGCAGCCATCACCGCGATGAGTCTGCACGACAACATCAACCTGCGCGGTGAAGAAGGCGTGCGCAATTTTCTCGGTGGTATTTACCAGACGCTGAAGCCCGGCGGCATCCTCGGCATCATTGATCACATCGGCAACGATACCGGCAGTGACAATGTTGCGCTGCATCGCATGCCGATTGATCAGGCCCGTCTGCTGATCCAGCAAAATGGTTTCATCATCCTGTCCGAGTCGAACATGCTGCGGAACAATGTGGATGACCACACGCTGTCAAATGGCGATCCGGCGCTGGGACGCAATACCGACCAGTTCTTTTTCAAAGTGATGAAGCCACTGAGTCCGCGATAAAGCGACACGCGCTGATTTGCTCCTACGGTGTGTAGACGCCCGCCTCACCATGATGCCGCACCGGCAAGCCGGTATTGCGCAACTGCTGCAGCGCCAGCTCCTTGTCTTCCTTGTTCAAAAAGCTGCCAAGCTCAATGCTGTGGCTGGTATCGGCAATGACGAGGTGCAGTGGGCTCAGCGGATGCAGCGGAGCCGCCACATTGAGCCGTACGCGGTTGCGGTCCAGTTGCCACGTTCGTTTCGGAAAATTCGTGCCGAACTGCACCAGCACCCGTTCGGCTTCACAGGTGATGACCTGGCGTTGATAGGTTGACTGGCACACGCGATAGAACAGCCAGGCCACCAGTACCGCTTCCAGTCCCGAGAACGGCAATACCATCCAGGCGCCGATGAAGGTCATCGCAAGGCCGATCAGCAAACTGGTGCCGCAGATGACTGCAACAAACACCCGCGTTTCTTCCCACGTGGCCGAGCGATTCGGCAGCAGCGTGATGATGGTGGTGCCATTGTGTTGGTGATTCTCGACCATGCATTCAACTTAGCCGAGCGGGTGCAGCGGTAGCAAGTGCGGCAATCCAGATTGGTAGAGCAGTCGTATAGTCAAATTGACAGCACATAAGCGCACGGCCCATGGTTAAATTGCCGGGAAACAGGGTGACGGCTGCCATTGCAGGCCCATACCAGAACAAGAAAGGGGGAATCATGACGAAATTGAGTGGCGGCGAACTGGTCGCCCAGACACTGGTGGCCAATGGCATTGATACGCTGTTCGGCATTCCCGGTGTGCAACTGGACCCGGTATTCGCCGGCCTGCACGACGTACGCGACCGCATCCGCATCTACCACGCCCGCCACGAACAGGGTGTTGCCTTGATGGCCTATGGCTATGCGCATGTCACCGGCCGTATCGGCACCATGCTGGTGGTGCCAGGCCCCGGTTTTCTCAACGCCACCACCGGCATGCTGACCGCACATGCCTGCAACAACCCGATGCTGTGCCTGGTCGGCCAGAGCGAACGCATGTTCATTGGCTCTGGCGTGGGTGTGTTGCACGAACTTGATAACCAGATCGGTATTGCCCGCAGTCTCGTCAAATGGGCAGTACGCGTGGAAGAGCCGCAGCAGATCGTGCCGTTGCTGACGGAGGCGCTTGAGCAGATACGCACACTGCGACCGCGACCTGTGTACGTGGAACTGCCGTCCGATATTGTGCGCATGCAAATGGAACAGCCGGTGCTGCAACCTGCGCGCACACAGCAACTGTTGCCCACACTCCAGCAGCAACAAGTAGAGACAGTTGCCAAAGCCTTGGCCGCAGCGAAGTTTCCGCTGGTGATGGCCGGTGGTGGCAGCAACAATGCGAGTGAGGCAATCCGTCGCCTGGCAGAAATGCTGCATGCGCCGGTCGGCATGAGTGAAAACGGCCTCGGCACACTCGATGCGCGTCATCCGCTCGCTTTTACGCAGTTTGCCGCCAACAAATTGTGGGGCTGCGCCGATGTAGTGCTCGCGCTGGGTACGCGCCTGTATGCGCCGATCTATAACTGGGGTTACGACGACGCACTGAAAATCTTCAAGGTCGATATCGATACCAGTGAACTGCATCGGCTGCCGGTGCCGCTCTATGGCATTCACGCCGACGTGAGTGAGTTTGTGAACGCGGTCTGTGAGGTATTGCCACAATACCTGCAACAGAATGCACAGCAGAAACGCGACAACAGTGAGACCTTTGCGACCGTGCGCC
>JAZKEH010000558.1:2558-4525 GCA_040387155.1 Pseudomonadota bacterium
TGGTGGGGCTCGCGCGACGCCCGTCCGCCGCGGGTGGAGCCGCCGCGTTGCGCGCCGCGGCGGTGTCCCTCGGCCTGTGCTGGGGCGTCGTGGCGTGTTTCTTCCTGGAACGGCGCTTCGCGCCGATCAACTGGCCGGTCTCGAATTGCCGCGCCGCATCGTCAATATCATTCGTGAAGAACTCGGAGAAGACGGCATTCTCGTCGCCGATGTCACCCAGCTTAACCATGCTGCACTCGACATGTATCCCGTGTACAAGCCACGTACCTATATCAGCTCCGGTTACCAGGGCACGCTTGGCTTCGGTCCATGCACCGCACTCGGCGCCAAGGTCGGCAAGCCAGAGGTGCCGGTTGTCTGTCTGGTAGGTGACGGTGGCTTCATGTATGCCTGTCAGGAGCTGGCAACAGCGGTGCAGTTCAACATTCCGGTCGTCATGCTCGTCATCAACGACGGCGCCTACAAGAACGTCGAAGGCATTCTCAATCGCAGCTATGGCGGTCGTGCGATCGCGACGACCTTGAAGAATCCTGACTTCGTGAAATTTGCCGACAGCTTCGGCGTCAAGGCACGCAGGGTAACGACGCCCGACCAGATGCAGGCCGCGCTACGCGAGATGATCCAGGCCAATGAGCCAGCGGTTATCGACTTCCAGGTCGGCGATATCCCGACTGCATTCTGGTTGCGCTTCCTGCCGCAGGTTCGCCAGAAAAAGCCGGAGAATCCCTACGGTCTGGTAAAGGCTGCGGCGACGCCAACACGCTGAAATATCAGGAAAAGCTCCTCTTTGCCCACGCTTTGATGTCTGTCACTGTAACGTTGGGCAAATCAGGGCAACTTGCGACAGTGTCGCTCCAGTTTTCGCTGGATGTGACGTTAACGTGAGATTAGGGATAGTCCCTATAGCATAATGACATCGCCGGGCGAGATACTCTCTGCCAGCGGTCTTTTTCGGTGTGGTGCGGGCAAGACAGACAATGACAGGCAAACCGAAAATCCAGGAACTATGGACCAGTCCAGCGGTTGAGCGTCTGTTCGACACCAGTGATCTCGGTTTCTTCATCGTCGCTACCAACGGCACCATCCTGGATGCCAACGACACCTTCTGCAAAATCATTGGCTACAGCCGCGCGCGTCTGATGGAAATGTCCGTGTACGACATTACCCATCCGGACGATCTGGCGATGACGCTTACTACCTTCGCCCGCGACAACGACACCAGCACGCACTTCCATGAAAAGCGCTACCTCACGGCCAGCGGCACTGCGCTGTGGGTCAAATTGCGCACAGTAGCGGTCAAGAACGATGACGACAGTCTCAAGTACCGCATCGTCATGGTCGAGAACATCACCGCAGAGAAGGAGAACGAAATCTATCTGGGCCAGATGGCCGCCATCGTTGAACAGTCGGAAGACGCCATCTTCCGCACCAACTCCAACGGCATCATCCAGTTCTGGAGCAACGGCGCCGAATTACTCTATGGCTACAAGGCAGAGGAGGTGCTCGGCAAGGCCCCCGACTTTCTGGTCGCGGGACTCGACGAATCCACCAATACGGATGTACCGGCCCGCCTGCTGCGCGGTGAAATTGTCCGTGATCCCTCCGGTTTCTCCCGGCACAAGGATGGTCACGTTCTGAGCGTTTCAGTGCAGGTGTTCCCGCTGGTCGATGAAGACGACAACACCATGGCGTTTGTCGGCGTGCATCGTGACATTCGCGAGTTGAAACAGCTGGAAGAACAGCTGCGGCATTCACAGCGCATGGAAACAGCAGGACTATTGGCCGGCGGCATTGCGCACGATTTCAACAACATTCTCACGGTTATCCAGGGTTCCTGCGGTGCGCTCGAACGCGAGATTCCGCGCAATTCGCCGCTGCTGCGCTATCTGGAACTGATCGACCGCTCGTCCGACAAGGCTAGCCGGCTGACCCGTCAGTTGTTGGCGTTCAGTCGCAAGCAGCCCATC
>JAZKEH010000559.1:0-10923 GCA_040387155.1 Pseudomonadota bacterium
CACCGTGCAAGGCGGCACCCACGTCAATGGTTTCCGTACGGGTCTCATAGAGGCTATCAAGGAATTCTGCGAGTTCCGTAACCTGATTCCACGCGGCATCAAACTGTCAGCAGAAGATATCTGGGACCGTTGCAGCTATGTGCTGTCGTCGAAAATGATGGAGCCGCAATTCTCCGGTCAGACCAAGGAGAAACTGTCGTCGAGACAATCAGCGGCCTTTGTTGGCGGCGTTGTAAAAGATGCGTTCAGCCTGTGGCTGAACCAGCACACGGCAGCAGCGGAACAATTGGCTGAGATGTGTATCAATAACGCGCAATTGCGTTTGAAAGCCAGCAAGCTGGTCGTGCGCAAGAAAATCACCTCGGGTCCTGCGCTGCCGGGCAAGTTGGCCGACTGCTCGACACAGGATGTATTTGCCGGTGAGTTGTTTCTGGTCGAAGGTGATTCTGCCGGCGGCTCTGCCAAACAGGCGCGCGATCGTGAGACGCAAGCCATCATGCCGCTACGCGGCAAGATTCTGAATACATGGGAAGTCAGCTCCGGCGAAATTCTGGCGTCGCAGGAAGTCCACGACATCGCCGTCGCCATTGGCGTTGATCCTGGTTCCAATGATCTGACCGGGTTGCGCTATGGCAAGGTCTGCATACTTGCGGACGCAGATTCCGACGGCCTTCACATCGCAACCTTGTTGAGTGCGTTGTTTATCCGTCACTTCCGTCCCGTGGTGGAGGCCGGTCATGTCTATGTCGCCATGCCGCCGCTTTATCGCATCGATCTTGGCAAGGAAGTCTTCTATGCACTCGACGAGCAGGAGAAGAATGGGGTTCTTGATCGCCTCGTTGCTGAACACAAGAAAGGCAAGCCCAACGTGCAACGCTTCAAAGGCTTGGGTGAAATGAACCCGCTGCAATTACGCGAAACCACGATGAACAAGGACACACGGCGCCTCGTGCAGTTGAATGTCGACGAGTTCGAACCGACGCAGGAGCTGATGGACATGCTATTGGCGAAGAAGCGCTCGGGTGATCGCAAGGACTGGCTGGAAGCGAATGGCAACAAGGCCGAAATATAAGCGCAGAAGTGAAGCTGTAACCTCTTTCAGGAAATGAGCAAGCAATGACCGACTCCATCACATTCAATGCCGAAGGCATGGAACAGATGCCGCTCCGCAAGTTCGTCGAGCAGGCGTATCTGAATTATTCAATGTATGTCATCAACGATCGTGCGCTGCCGCATATCGGCGATGGTCTCAAGCCGGTTCAGCGCCGCATCGTCTACGCAATGAGTGAGCTTGGTCTCAAGAACTCGGCGAAGTACAAGAAGTCGGCGCGTACGATCGGTGACGTTATTGGTAAATACCATCCGCACGGTGACTCTGCCTGCTATGAGGCCATGGTGCTGATGGCACAGCCGTTCTCTTACCGCTATCCGCTGGTGGACGGTCAGGGCAACTGGGGCTCGCCGGACGATCCGAAGTCATTTGCCGCGATGCGTTATACCGAATCGCGGTTGCAGGGTTATGCGGAAGTGCTGTTGTCCGAGCTGGGACAGAACACCGTCGACTGGAAACTCAATTTTGACGGCGAGCTGGAAGAGCCGGTGCTGTTGCCAGCGCGACTGCCCAACGTATTGTTGAATGGTGCCAGCGGTATTGCGGTAGGCATGGCCACCGACATTCCTCCGCATAATCTGCGGGAAGTGGCGCAGGCCTGTATTCACCTGCTCGACTTTCCCTCGGCGTCGGTAACTGACCTGCGGCAGTTTGTGCTTGCGCCGGATTTTCCTACAGCGGCCGAGATCATTACACCTGCAGCGGAGATCGCTTCGATGTATGTGACGGGGCGTGGCATGGTGAGGTGCCGCGCCGTGTACAAGCGCGAAGATGGCGACATCGTGATCACAGCGTTGCCCTACCAGGTATCAGGCTCGAAGGTGTTGGAACAGATCGCGGCGCAGATGCAGAAAAAGAAGCTGCCCATGGTCGTCGATCTGCGCGA
Source organism: Pseudomonadota bacterium (assembly GCA_040387155.1). GTDB lineage: Bacteria > Pseudomonadota > Gammaproteobacteria > Pseudomonadales > Pseudohongiellaceae > CAILUG01. The sequence goes on from JAZKEH010000559.1 coordinate 1,998, forward strand.
CGAATCCGATCATGAGAATCCAACCCGTATCGTCATCGTGCCTCGCTCCAACCGCATTGATGCCGATGCCGTCATGGGTCATTTGTTCACGTGCACCGATCTTGAAAAGAGTTATCGCATCAACCTCAACATGATCGGCAACGATGGCTTGCCCCGTGTCAAAGGACTGCTCGACATCCTGCAGGAATGGCTGGAGTTCCGTACAAAGACAGTGACCCGTCGACTGCAGCATCGCCTCGACAAGATTCTGGCGCGGTTGCACATCCTCGAAGCCTTGCTGATTACCTATCTCAATATTGATGAAGTGATTCGCATTATCCGCACCGAAGACAAGCCAAAACCGGTGTTGATGGCGCGCTTCTCGCTGTCGGATATCCAGGCCGAAGCCATTCTGGAACTGAAGCTACGCAACCTTGCCAAGCTGGAAGAAATGGAAATCAAGGCCGAACAGGATGCGCTGGAATCCGAACGCGTCCAGTTGCAGCTGACGCTGCAATCGAAGGGTCGCATGAAAACGCTTATCAAGAAGGAGCTCACTGCGGATGCTGCTACTTACGGCGATGATCGGCGTTCTCCGCTGGTTACGCGTGCTGAAGCACAGGCATTCAGCGATAGCGACTTGCTCAGTATCGATCCGGTCACCGTGGTCTTGTCAGAGGCTGGCTGGATTCGTGCTGCCAAGGGTCACGAACTTGACGCCACCAGTCTGCAGTACAAGGCGGGTGATAAATTGAAGTTGGTAGAGAAAGGTCGAAGCAACCAGAACGTTGTGTTTCTTGATTCAACAGGGCGAGCCTATTCCGTGCTTGCGCATTCATTGCCATCAGCGCGTGGCATGGGCGAGCCACTGACAGGGCGCCTCAGTCCGCCCTCGGGCGCCACGTTTGAAGGGATGGTGATAGGCGAGCCTGAGAGTTTCTACCTGCTTGGATCAGATGCGGGTTACGGCTTCGTGACGCAACTTGATAATCTGCTCGGCAAGAATCGCGCGGGCAAGGCCGTCTTGAATTTGCCAGACGGTGGTCGTGTCATGTCGCCAGTGTTGGTAAACGATGCGCAGAACGATGACATTGTTGCTGTCACGACAGAAGGCCACATGCTGGTGTTCAAGATTGTAGAGCTGCCGCAATTGCCGAAAGGCAAGGGCAACAAGATAATTGCCATCACGCCAGCCAAGGTTCAGGATAGGAGTGAATATGTCGCTGGTTATGCCGTTATAGGGCAGGGCCAGGCGGTAATAATCCACAGCGGCAAGCGTCACATCAGAATCAGCAAAGATGAGCTGGATCATTACCGCGGCGAGCGCGGCAGACGCGGCAACAAGTTGCCACGCGGTTTCCAGAAAGTGGACCGGGTGGAAATCGAGATCAAATAGCCGGATACCCGCGTTGGTATCAGGCACGAAGATAGAACGAGACCGAGCAACAGGTTGAATACAACGGCAATAGCCGGTTATTCATGGATGAACCAAAAGTATCAGAGAGAAAAATCCATGGTTAGCGTGAACAAGAAAAAACTGTCGACCGTAATGGGCTGCCTGCTGGCGGCCAGTCCACAGTTGTTGTTGTCGCAGACTGCTTCAGTGGAGGAAGTGCTGGTCACTGCTCGCAAACGCAACGAGCCGGTGACAGATGTGGCAATCAGTCTGAATGTCATCGACGCAGCCACCATTGAAAGCCTGCATGTGCGCAATCTTGCCGACCTGGCGCCGCTCGCGCACAACGTCACCCTGTTTGAAGATTTCCCTGGCGCTGGTATTCCGACGTGGATCATCCGCGGCGTTGGCCTGCAGGATTTCAACAGTAACAACACACCAGCCGCAGCCGTGTATGCCGATGGTATCTATCAGGTTGCGACGGTAATGGGTAACCAGGGATTGTTCGATGTCGCGCAGGTAGAAGTGCTCAAGGGTCCACAAGGCGGACTGTATGGCCGCAACACAACGGGCGGTGCAGTACTGCTGAACAGTCAGCGAGCAGTGCTCGGCGAAAGCCAGGGCTCGGTTGCATTGAGTCATGGCAGTTGGCAGCAGAGTCAGGGCGACGGCATGGTCAATCTTCCTCTCGGGGATACTGCCGCAATACGCCTTGCCGGGCGCATCGAAGATGGCAACGGTGGTTGGCAGGATTCCCTGGCGACCGGAGAGGAACACGGCGCCAAAGAACGCTGGGATCTGCGCTCGTGGCTGGGTTGGGAGCTTGCGGATGACTGGACACTGAACCTGAAATTGCAGGGAGGCAGTGAGCAGTCGGACATCGCGCTCGGGCGCTCCATTGGCCTTTACTCCAAAGCTGGCACAGGCGCATTTTGCGCGGCGGTCCTGGCCGGGCAGCGCGACGATACCAATTGCCTCAACTTTGCCGGTGTGAACCGGGTGGCTTTTGGCCAGCCCTCGCTGGTTGAGAATCTGTCGTTGCAGGCAGATGACGGTAGCAGTGTGTGGTCAAGCACGCTCAACACCCAATCCAATGACTATACCGGCACCTTGCTTGAGCTGGTTTGGGAAGGCCCGAGTTTCAATTTCAAATCGCTTACCGCTTATGACCAATACAACTATGGTGTTGCTCTCGATCTGGATGGCAGTGCCGGTGAATACGGTCATCGTCTTTCCAGCAGCGACATCGAAGTATTCAGTCAGGAGCTGCAATTGTTGTCAGGCCAGCAGCAGGACTTCACGTGGCTGGCCGGAGTCTCCATTACTGATGAGGACTTCATCGAGAAGCGTGATTTCAATTTGCGCGACAATCGTATTGTCGGTCTCGGGCAGGGCAAGCTCAGCTACCGCCAGGCGACCGAATCACAGGCGGTTTATCTGGACGCCAGCTATCAGCTGACGGATAGCTGGCGCCTCAATGGCACTGCGCGTTATACCCATGAGAACAAGGAGTACCGCGACGGTAACTTCTACAGGGTAATGGCAACGCCCGCCTACTTCGTGCGCAATATCGCTGCCGACTATGCGCTTGATGAACATATGTCTGGCAGTCTTGCGGCAGAATTCACACCCAGCGATACAACACTGTTCTATGCCAAGGTTTCCCATGGCTTCAAGAGCGGTGGCTTCTATGGCGGGTTCCCCTTCAGTGCCATCGAGATCAAACCGTATGAAGCGGAAACACTGCTGGCCTATGAAGCCGGCGTGAAACACACGCTGCCTGCCTACAATCTGCAGTTGAACGCTGCTGTTTTCAGTTACGACTATCGCGATGTCCAGGGTTTCGTTCGAACCATCAATCCCATTACCGGCACTGGAGTCGACAAGCTCGACAACCAGGCAGATGCCCGCCATGACGGCGCTGAACTTGAAGTGGTCTGGCAACCCACTGCGCAATGGAAGCTGGTCGCGATGCTGGGCTGGCTTGATGCCCGGCTGGTGGATGCCACCCTGAAAACTACCAACGTCGCGCGTCAACAGGTCCTCAAGGAGGGGCAGCGTGCTTATGCCCCGCGCTGGAGTGGTAACGTGCAGCTTGAACACATTCAGACGTTTGCTGCGGACAGGGCGCTGCAATGGAGCTTGGCCTACCAGTTCATGTCGGAATTTGCGGGCGCCCAGACTTCCTTGGTCGATACGGCAGTCAATCAGCTTCCGGGCTATGGTCGTTTGGATGCATCGCTTACCTACCGCGTCGCTCAGTCTCCCTGGCAGTGGATGCTGTGGAGCCGGAACCTCACTGACAAGACCTACCGGACCCGCGTCAAAGGCGACGGGCTTGAGAGCTATGTCGAATTCTTCGGCGAGCCACGCTCGGTCGGCCTGACTGCCACATACCGGTACTGATATCTCAAGGGATATCGGCGGCCGGCCTCGCCATTACGGCGAAATCATTCCCAAACCTATTGGCATCATTATGACATCATAATTGCCAAAACAGGTTTCGTGAGATTTTGCAAGGCTTTTCCCCGGAAATTTGAAAAGTTCCTGTAAAATGGCCTTAGTTGATACGGAGTTACTTCTCGAATAGAGAGCCGCTTAGGCTGGCAAGGGAGTTCAACATGGAATCTATTCACCACAAATTCATTAAATAGCATGCTGGCAAAATTGCTCCACGCCGGCTTTGGTTGAAAGGAGAGATGCATGTCACATTTTCACGGCAACACAGCCCTGAATGTACAGCCCATGTTGCGGCCAGCGCGTGTGGGAGATTTGCTCAGAGTTGTTGAGCCCCCCAGCGATTTCAGTGTTATCGCCCGCCTGAACGACAAATTGCAAAAACAGTGCGGTGAAGATTTCGCCGTGCAGTGCTGGAGCGGTGACCAGGTACTGCGCATTCCCAAGAGCACGCTTGCCAGTTTGGCGCGTTGCTATGCTGAAGTGTTCAATGAAAGCTGGGGCGAGAACTGGACGTTCGACACAGCAATGCAGGAAGTCACCAAGTGCACCTCGGCGCCGCCGGGCTACACACCAGTCCTGTCGATGTTGTTCAAGGATGAAGAAGTCATCGGCTTCTGCTGGGCCTTTGTCATGGATACCGATTCGCTGACCGAAGACAGCACCCCGTTCTCCTCCTCCAGCCTGAAACGTCATGAAAGTATCAATGTGGCGCGCTACTGGCTGGACAGCGTCGGTCGCAAGAACAAATTGGTGTCGATGCGCGAACTTGGGGTATTGAAAGAGTATCGCCAGGACAAGGCACCCTATCTGACGATTCCGGTTTTCGAAAAAGCCAAGGCGATGGATTGCAATGTCGGCTTCCTGCGCACCAAAACCACCAGCAAGGTTTTCAAGTGGGGCCTGGGTGTCGGCTTTGTTCCGCTGCAGCTTTTCATGATTGATGACCTTCTGCTGATGAAGGGCAATATCAAGTACGCGTTGAGTGTGCTGCATGCGTCGCTGGACGATTCGAAACGACGCCAGAGTCAGCATGAGATCATTGGCAACATCAAACGCTATCTCTGCGACTAGACATTGATCGGCAATGCACCCCTTGCATCCGTTGGCCAGGCCAATGGCTGTAGCAGTGGGGATGCAGTAAGCTGCTTCGCATGATGTCCTGGTCCCTCAATGATGTTTATCTGGTCAGCTCAGTTGTCCTGCTGATCCTGTCGTTCCTGCTGCTGGCCAGTCGTCGAACCTATCTTGTGTGGCAGCTCGCGCTCGCCATCGCATCGCTCTCACTCTGGAACTTCTGCTCCTACCTGGTGGGCGAGCGGATGCTGCCCGACTACATATCGTTGGTGTCGCGGGTTCAACTGGTGGCTATCCTTTTGTTCGGCACTGGCCTTTTCAATTTTTGCGCGTCATTTCCGGATGTGCCGCCCAATCGCTGGCAGTGGTCAATTGCCCTTATCTCGTCCGGCTTCGTGGCAGGGCTGCTCTTTACGCGGGGTATTTCGGACGCAGTCTATGAAGCTGACGGCGTTCGTTATACAGAAGGGTTTGGCTTTACGCTGTTTACGCTCTATCTCTGCGTGATGGCGGTGCTGGTTTTCTCGTTCCTGTTTCGTGCCTGGCGCCTCTACCCCGAACAGCGCAGCAAGCTCCGCTATTTCATAACAGGGGTGGGGCTGTTTGTTGCGTGCGGCAGTTTTTTCAACCTTGTGTTGCCGATATTCAACCAATATGACTACCTGGTGATTGGCAGGCTGAGCTGCACTGTAGCCGCCCTGCTGTTTTTCTACGCAATCGCCAAGGATGAATTTCTCGATGTCACAGTCATTATCAACAAGCATGTGGCGTGGGCAGTAAGTCTGCAGCTGTTGGCAGCACTTGCGCTGGTGGCCTATCAGTTCGCGGACGGCAACCAGAATCTTGAAGTCGCCACCATCGTGCTGATGGCGTGGACCGCCGCGCTGGTGGCCGGTCCTTTGCAAAAATTCCTGCTGACCTCGGCCAAGCGAAGATTTATCAAAGGCTGGTATGAACCGGATGAAGTGTTTCGCCGGTTGGGTGATCAGCTCACCCAGGAAACCAACCGCGAAACCATATTCCGCAAGAGTCTCAGCACGCTGGACGAAGTGTTTGAGCTGGAAGAAACCCTCAGCATTGTGGCGGTGCGCGACAGCGCCAATCAGCTGTCAGGCTACAAGGTGCAGGAGCAGCTCAGGATGTTGGCTGTCACTGATGCGCTGATAGTGAGCTGCAAGGACCGCTATGTGGCGATCAAGGTGGAAGACGCCGATGAGGGTCTTCGGGTCCAGTTGCGCGAGTTGTTGCCTGCGCTGCGCGACAAAGGTGTGATCATTCCGTTCCATTCGCCGGAATTTCTCGAAGGCATCCTGGTACTCGGCACCAAGAGTTCGGGAGCTGAGTACAATCTGAGCGATCTGCTGTTCTTCAACAATCTCATCAACTACTTGTCCCCTTTGTTGTATCGGCTGACGCCGATAGAGACACTTGAACGGTTGTATAACGAAAATCAGCGCAAGCTGCACGATGCTGAAATCCAGTTGTTGCGCGCGCAAAAAATCGAATCAATCGTGCACGCCACCCGCCAGTGTCATCATGAAATTCGCACACCACTCAACATCATCAGGCTGGGTCTTGGACGCATCAAGACCATGGAAGATCTCGAGAACTACAAACTGATCGCCCGGGAAGAAATTGATCACGCAATTACCATCGTCGAAGAAACGCTGGCGATTTCAGACGTATCGAAGCCAGCCAGTCGCCAGTTCACCGAAGTGAACATCATCGATGTAATCAATCGCTGTTTGCGACTGATTGATCGCAGCCGCTATCGCGTGAATCTCGACCTGCAGGAGGTGCCGCCAATCAAGGGGATCTTCAGTGACTTGCAGGTCGTCATTACGAACCTTATCCACAACGCCCTGGAAGCCATGCCTGATGGCGGCACGTTGTTCTTTTCGACGCTGTTGACGGGCGGCAACATTGTGATCCGAGTGGAAGACACCGGTGAAGGCATCCCACTTGAGAACCGTACGCGTGTGTGGGAACCCTATTTCAGCGGCAAAGGTGGTGCAGTTGGCAATTCAACAGCGGGTAGGGGGTGGGGTCTCACCATTGTTCATCGCATCGTCAATGAACATGCCGGCACCATTCATTTGACCAGCGAGGTAGGGGTTGGCACCTGCTTCATTATTACCCTGCCGCCTATGATCGCTCTTTCAGCAGTTTCAGCCGTTGCTCCAGCAGCAGCTCGCGCATGATCTCGGCTTCCTTGTCGAAGGCGATGCGCTTGAGTATGTGAAGCAATTCGCTTTCTTCGATCGGCTTGGTCAAATAGGCCGATGCAAGGCCGTGACTGGTGTCCTCGGCACGCAAGCGTAGTTCGTTGTCACCATAGGCTGAAATGATGACCACGGGGGTGTGACGCTTAAACGGACTTTTGAGCTCCTTGGTGCGCAGAGCCCGCAGAAACTGTGAGCCGTCCATCTTCGGCATCTGCCAATCGAGCAAGATGCAGTCGATGGCATTGGTCAGGAAATCGAAACCACGCTCGTGATTGGCGAGTTCGCGGAACGCTTCCTCGCCATTGTGGGCGATGAAGACGTCATACAGATTGGTTTCAGTGATGACAGATGCAGTCAGTTCCGCCTGCAGTTCGTTGTCCTCTACCAGCAGGATCTTGGGTTTTTTCTTGTTGGCGGCAAACCAATCCATGAGCGTTCCGTTTTTCAAGGCGTCACATGCTGTTTGCGAATCTGCATCTCACGCTGAAAAACGTAGAGTGGCCCTTTGAAGATGCCAATAACGATCATGTAGGGCAGTATGAACAGCATGAAGATGGAATTCGCGAGCAGGCGCAGGAATGGAAACGGTTCGCTGGGGTGATTCTGCTCGATTTTCTGGCGCGTGTATTCCGCCAGTTCTACCGGCAAGCCCTTGATCTGGCTGGCCCAAATTGACGAGATGTATTTCTGGTAGCTGCGCTGGGGGTACTTCTTCCAGAGGATGTAGTGGTAGCGGTTCATGGCCAGCCAGTTTTCGTAGACTGCGGCTACCTTGAAGAGAACGCCACCGACCACGCCGTAAAGCAGGCACCATAAAAAAAGTGCTGGATAGAATATGATGGCAGGGGCCTTGGCTAACATACTGAGTTCGATTGATAACACGCTGTTGGCAGTATACAACAGGACAAAAGACGCCTATAGACGGCCGTTTGACGGACCGCAAGGAGGGGCGAACCCATGAGCATCATTGCTGATCGGAACCGGTTTTATCTGGTTCTGATGTATTTCTCGATGTCGTTCTTCTACATCGCCTTCATCCTGAACGATGAGCAGGACCCGATCCCTATTCTGGGCTACATGATGGGGTTGATCACGTTTGTTGTGGCTACCCACGACACGTTGCTGCGCATCATCAGCCAGGCCACTGGCTATACCAGCACAATCAGTGAGTTGAACTACTTCTCTGCCTTTATCGAGCTGAATCGAAAAATCCACAACCTGCTGGAAGCGGACGACGTCCTTATCCTCGTCAACGACACGCTGAAGGAAAAGATCCAGGTGGTGCGGGCGCACTATTATCTCAGTCAGGACTTGCCGAGCCGGTTGGGTTCCGGCCAGCCCACGACGGAGGCCGGATCCCGCCTGTACTGCTGGTCCGAGTCGGCGCAGCCGGTATTTTCGTTGCAGGAGCTGGAGAAAGAGGCACTGAAGCGTGCCCGGCTGGTTACCCTCGCAGAAGCAGCGGCTCCGCTGAAGGCGATCTTTGAAACTACCAACACCAGTTTGATGGTGCCGGTCATCCAGAACGGCAATCTGCTCGCGGTGTTCTTGTTGGGCCGTACCGATAACAGCAAGCCGTATTCTGATTTTGAAGTGCAGATGTTCAATTTCCTCGCCAACCAGCTCACGATCATTCTCGACCGCATCCGGGTGTATACCAAGGTCATCCACAAGACAGCGATGGATCATGCCGAGAAGCTGCAGGTGATGCAGAGTCTGAGTGCGAATATCGCACATGAGATGCGCACGCCATTGTCAGGTATTCGGGCCAGCATCTCTGGCATTGAGGAAT
>JAZKEH010000559.1:10933-17875 GCA_040387155.1 Pseudomonadota bacterium
CATGGCCCTGGTGCGCGAGGATGTGGCAGGCATTGAGGAATACCTGCCGCAATTGCTGGAAAGCCATCAATGGTGCGCCGAGCACGAGAAAGGAAAGTTCTCGCCGATCCGCGAAAGCCATATGGGTGTGCTGACCAATACGCCGCGCCGCATCAAGCTGATGATCGATCAGGCCAATACCGTCATCGACATGCTGCTGATGAACCTGCGTGAGAATGCGCTGGATCGCAAACAGTTCAATGTCATTTCAGCAGCCGAGATCATCGAGCAGGCCGTCGATCGCTATCCGTTCAAGAGCGGTCAACGCGAAAAGTTGCACCTGTCGTTGGCAGAGGACTTCAATTTTCTTGGCATTGAAAGTCTTTGCATCTACATCATGTTCAACCTGCTGAAGAATGCCTATTACTCATTGCAGGGTGCGCAGAAGGGCGACATCACCATTACGCTGCAGCGCAAGGACAAGGAAGGCATCATTCGCTTCCGTGATACCGGGCAGGGGATTGACCCCGCCACTCTCGCCCGCATTTTTGAAGGCTTCTTCACGACAAAACAGGAAGGCACTGGTGCCGGCTTGGCATTCTGCAAACGCACAGTGGAGAGCTTCAACGGCACCATTACCTGCAGCGCGGCTCCGAAGGAGTATGCGGAGTTTGTTATTTCATTGCCGATCTATGCGGGGGTTGTCGCGAAGAAAGCCGGCGGTGGACTGACGAATGACTAGTGCTGGCAAGTGCGAACAAGCAGTCCACCCGCGGGTGAGCTGCTTCGTAGCAAGCTGATGGACTATTAATGGACTATTAATGGACTACGTGCTGCACCAGATTGTTGGTTTCGAGGAAGTTGTTGTAGGTAAGAATCGTCTTGCCATGCAGGTTCGGCAAATACTCATCCCCCGTCATCGAAATGTAGTAAGTGTGACCAGGCGAGGTGACTTTCTTGGCGGGATAGTAAAACAGATCGGTATTGCGCAACGCTGGATGTGATGGCGTTACCGGCGTCTTCTGCGTATCAAAAATCGGAATGACTGCGCCGCTACGTACTTCTTCCAGCAGTGCCGGTGTAGCACCTGCTTTCTTCAGCTGCTGATAGTGTTCATCCAGCATCGCCGCCGTGTAAACCAGCAGACATTGACGATTGCCTTCGGCGTCCACCAGCAGGAAGCCGCTGTGCGGCACATCCAGCATGTAGTACTCCACGCACTTCAACTGCTTGCGCACTTCTTCGAAGAACGCCTGGAACTCCGGATTCACCAGAAACGCATCCGCATTGTTGGCAAGAATAGGGTCGGTAATCAGCTTGTAGCTGCGGCGGAAATACTGGTCCTGGAATGACGTGATCGTCGCGTTCAGTTTCTGCTTCAAGCGCGGATCGTGCTTGTCGATGAATTGGTCAATCAATTGCTGGTTGAAGGCTTTCACTGCCAGTTCCATGTCGGCCTGGCCGGTCAGCAACACCTTGCGGATAAAAGGATTCTTCAGGCTCATCAAAAATTCAAGGCCATTCATTTCCGGCATTGAGTAATCGACGATGACGGTGGAACTGGTTTGGAAGCGAAACGCGTTCAGCACTTCGTGATGCAACTTGCCGATGTCGATATGGGTGATCGAATCACTTTCCAGCGGGCCGGTTTTGTAACTGCTGTAACAGCGCTGGATAAAGTTGACCTGCAAGTGCGCGTCGTTGACATACTTCAGCGCGCTGCCAGCCGATTGGAACAGTTTGTAGCTGAGGTTCTTGTTCAGCATCAGACTGATGCCTTCCAGAAAATCAGGATCGTCGTCCACCAGTACTGCCTGGGTGGGGAAATAGAAGGGGTGCCCTACGCGTATTTTTTCGTCCATCGTGATTCTGCTGTGGCCTAGCCAAGTCCTGGTTGAGAGACATTGTCCTGGTTGCGTGATTGTTCCGGCAACAGGTGCTGGCATTGTTTCTCCAGCAGCTCCTTGTGCGCGCCGCAATCGGCTGGAATGCTATAGGTCAATATCGTCCGTTTGTCGGTCTGTACACCTTCGCCGGGTTCTACCGGAAAGCGCAAGTTGCCGTTGGCCAAATCATAACTCAGTTCACTGGCAAGAATGTGATCCGTGTGCGCATGTGTTAACAGTTCCTGCACGAGCGACAGAGTGGGGCCAATCAGCGTTTCGCGACGTGGACTGTCCTTTTCCTGTTTGGGGCTGCGCCACATCGGCGAGAAGAAGACATCGCCGCTGTGCACGGCCAGACGAAACTCCAGTTGCTGTGCATTGCGGCTGCGTTGCAGATCCGCAAGACGCTGCATCAACAGCAGGAATAATTGGCCGCAACAGATGGCATTGAATGCGTGCTCGTCCTGGCACTGGCGCACATCAAACGCCACCACGGCGCGATCACCGCCAATTTGCGTCACAACGCCGCGATAAAGGCGTGAGGCCTGTCGCAGGTAGAACTGGTACTGCTGGAGTAATGTTGAAAGAGTGGCGGGATGCAATAACTCAACCGCAGCCGTGCTGTTGACTACTTCAATGATCAGCACCGTTGCCATGCGGCGTTCGGGGCGCTGCAAATGAGCATCAGAGGGTTCGGGATCGGGCATGCCAGTCACGGCGAGTTGTTCTTCCAGGTGATGCTGGTGGCGGATCAGGTCTGCCATGCGTTGCTGCAGCTGACCAACCTCATCCTCGCGATCCACGGTAATACTGGCATTTTCATCGCCCAGTTCGACGTTCTCGGCCTGATCCAGCAACAACAACAACGGGGTCGTAATCTGTTCGCACAGCCACCACGACAAGCCGCAGGCAAAAATGAGCGATGCCAACAGCGTGCCTGCGTACAGATACAGGAACCGCGCCCGTGGTTCATCCTGCAGGCTTTCATCAAAGGCAAAGATCACCTGGCCGGCAACAGAATCCTGCAGCGTGATGGGTGCAGCAAAGATACGGCCTGCGGTGGGCACTTCCGAGCCAGGAGGGAAAGTTGATGCCAGCACCTGGCGATCCACATCTGTGATTGTCGCGCCGAGCAAGCCAGGCTCTTCAATCAATTGTCCCAACACAATCTTGAGGCCAAGCAAGTCATTCGCCAGCACCAGTTCGGTGACGGAATCTGCGGTTTGCTTGGCGAGTGTCTGCGCGAAGTTGTTGGCTTGTTCTTCCACAGCCTGCTGGAACAGGAACTGCGTCGTGAAGCCGAACACACTGATCAGCAGGAACAACAAAATGGAAAAACTGACGGCGAATTTTTGCTTGATGCTCATGAAACTTCCGGCGACTGCTATTGTTGCGGTGCAGACAGAGTGATTTCCTCTTCCTGCACAAAGGCGTAATTCATGTCCTTGGTCGGGGCTTGCAGGCAATAACCCTGCACGAAATCAGCACCTACACCCCACAGGATGGGCAATACATCCATGTCTTCCACTTGCGGTGCTGCCACCAGCGTGCCGCGGGCGTGCAATGACTCGATCAATGACTTCACGTTCAGTTTCTGATGCGTGCTGTAGACAATGTCGCGCACCACGGATTCATCCAGTGTGACAAAGCTGGGTTTTACATTCGCAAGAATCGTGAACGGGTCAATGGCAGTGCCGAAATGGCTGATGGCCGTCTTCAAGCCCAACTGGCTGGCATTGCGGCAGAAGTCGTAAGCGCTGTCGATGTTGGCGTGAAAATCAATCTCGCTGAGTTCCAGCACCAGGCGGTCGGCCGGAAAGCGGCGCTGCATCAGTTGTTCATTGAGCCAGGGCAGGAAGGTGCGACTCGTCAACGTGTTGCTGGTGATATTAAGTACCAGTGAATCATTGTTGGCAGCCGTTTCCTTGGCGCCGATGACGAGACTCACCACCAGACGATCCAGTGATTCACCCATGCCGTTCAGGATGGCCAGCGGCAGAAAGGCGCCGGGCCGCAATTCATTGCCTTCCTTGTCGAGCATGCGGATCAGCACTTCATAGCCGTGATTGCTGCCACCCTTGATATGGACGATGGGCTGGTAATACAGCGTAAAGCGGCGCTCGCTGAGCGCCAATGCAAGATAGTCGAGCATGTCGCCGGCGTTGGGTGCCGTCGAATCAATCAACTCCTGTTGCGAGGTATTGTTCTGAAGGCCGCCGCTGGTCAGCCAGTTTTGCGCTCGCGTCAGGATGGCATCGGAATTCAGCGCATGACCATTGATCAATGCCATGCCTACCAGCGAATGCAGCGTCAGGGAATTCGGCATCGCGGCTGACAGGTAACTATTGCAGCGCTCCTTGATCAAGGTTGTGAGCTGCAGTGTTTCATCGGGGTTGCCGCCCGGTAGCAACATGCCGAACTGGGCGTCGCCGAGTCGGCCGATCAAGCCGGCCGCGCCCGGCAGCGTTTGCAGGAACTGGGCAATGTCGTTGAGCAGAAAATTGGCATTGGAGCTGCCGATGGCGGTTTTGAGATCTTCAAAGTCGGCCACCTCCACAATGATCAGTGTGCTGAAGCTGCCCTGCTGCACTGCTTTGCGGATCGCGCCTTCGAGCTGGGCGACAAAGTAAGTGCGATTGGCGACACGAGTCAGCAGGTCCTGGTTATTGAGGCGTGCAACCGTTTCGCTGTAGGTTGGATTGCCGGCGGCCGGTGCCACCCGCAATTGCAGGCATGTCTTGCCGTGATACTCCACCGGGATCAGACGCAATTCGGCGCCAGCTTCGCTGCCATCGGCGCGCAGGATTTGCACCGTCACCGTCTGGTCACTTTGTACGGCCTGGCGCAACACCGTCTTCATGCGATCGCGCTCGGGCGCCGCCAGCAGATTCAGGAACGGTTTTACGCTGATGACAGACGTATTGTCATAACCAAAGAAGCGGGCGTATTCCTCGTTGCAATACAGATGTACGCCGTCCTGCAGATAGCTGATGCCGCTGGTGCTTGTCTGCAGCAACAGGTCGTGACGTTTTTCCAGCTCACGATGGACCACTTCGAGCCGACGCAGCTGGCGTTGCAGCAAGTACTGGCGGGCCGCACGTTGCACGCTCAACAGCAAATAGGGTGTTTGCTCGGTGGAAACGACGTCGTGCACTCCCAGCCGGTAAAGCGGCAAGGGATCTGTCACTGCAGAAGTTGTCACGAAAATGACAGGGAAATCCTGTTCGTGTTTTTTCAACAGGGCGAGGATGTTGTCGAGCGGCACATGACCGTTGTCAAAGCAAACCAGTACGTCCCACTGGTCCTGGGTAAGCAGCCGCACCAACTCCGTTTCCGATAGCGCATTGGCCGCTCGCAACGAAACGCGATCCTGCCGCAGATTGCTGATCAGCCGGTTCGCACTCTGGTGCTCATCGGCAACGATCAGCAAATGCGTAATGGCGACTTGAGGGCTTTCCATGAGGTCTTCTTTTTTCTCGCGTCGATGGCTGCCGGATTGGCGCACATTCCATGTGACTTTCCATGTAAATTTCCACTGGATAATCAGTATTGCATTGCTACAGCAGGGTCTTGTTGGGTTCCTGCGGCAACTCCCTGACCAGCTTCGGTACCAGATAGCCTGGCAAGCGGGCTTGCATCGCCCTGATCAGCGCCTGCGCCTTGTCGGATGCCACATCGAAATGCGCTGCACCACTGACCTTGTCCAGCATATGAAGATAGTACGGAAGTACACCTGCTGCAAATAAACGTTGGCTCAACTCGATCAGCGCATCCGCTCTATCATTTATATCGGCCAGCAACACACTTTGGTTGAGCAAATGCACGTTGATTGCGCGCAAACGTGCGCACGCCGCCAACACTGCTGCATCCAGTTCCTGCGCATGATTGGCATGAATGACGACAACCACTTGTTGCTTAAGGCCAGCGAACAATGCGAGCAGCGTCTGGTCTATGCGATCTGGCAGCAGAATGGGCAGGCGGGTATGAAAGCGTATGCGCTGCAAATGCGGAATGCGTCCGAGCTGCTCCAGCAGAAACTGCAGATGCGTGTTGGAGACAGCCAACGGATCACCACCGCTGAGGATGACCTCTTCAATAGTGCTATCGGCAGCGATGTACTCGATGCTCTGTTGCCATTCCTTGCGGCTCGGCCGGTTATCGGCATAGGGAAAGTGGCGGCGGAAGCAGTAACGGCAATGGATCGCACAGCTTTGGGTGGCAATCAGCAGCACGCGGCCGTGGTATTTGTGCAGCACTCCAGGTACGGGGTTGGCATCAGCTTCCTGCAGGGGATCGTTGGTATATCCGGCTTGCCATTGCAGTTCGGCTTTGTGGGGCAAGACCTGCAGCAGTAACGGATCACGGGCATTGCCCACCTGCATGCGGGCGACATAGGTGCGTGTGACCCTCAGCGGAAAATCCGCCAGGGCGGCTGGATCATAGCCGGCAGATTCCGGCGTCAGTTTGAGCAATGCCAACAGTTCCAGCGGATCGGTAATGAGATCGGCCAGCTGTTCCTGCCACGGCAGAGCGGAGACGGGGGCTATGGTGAGCGGAATGGTGCGTAACATGGTCGCATTATAGAGCCTTGGCCTGCCCGGATACTCCGTAAATTCCACTGTTATCTGGCTTTCGGCCCAAGGCCGCGGGTATCATGCGCACCTTTGTTTATTTGGCAGCACATTTCTCGAGGTCCGTCCCCATGGCCGTTTACTCCACCAACGAATTCAAGCCCGGTCTGAAAGTATTGCTGGATGGCGATCCCTGTTCCATCCTCGAGAACGAAATGGTCAAACCCGGCAAGGGCCAGGCCTTCAACCGCGTACGTTTGCGCAATCTGCTGAACAACCGCGTGTGGGAGCGGACCTTCAAATCCGGCGAGACGCTGGAAGGTGCCGACATCTCCGAGTCGAGCATGGAATATCTCTACACTGACGGTGAGTTCTATCACTTCATGAAGACAGACGGCAGTTTCGATCAGATTGCCGCTGACAAGAGTGCTGTCACTGAGTCGTTGAACTGGCTGAAAGAACAGGACCAATACATTGTGATGCTGTTCAACGATGTGCCGATCTCG
>JAZKEH010000559.1:17885-18843 GCA_040387155.1 Pseudomonadota bacterium
CCCAACCCGTTAAGGAGCTTGGGTAGCTGACCGCTCCGTAACCCCGCCCAACTTCGTCGAAATGGAAGTGATCGAGACCGACCCGGGCCTGCGTGGCGATACGGCAACCGGTGGCACCAAGCCAGCCAAGCTGGCATCCGGTGCCATGGTCAAGGTGCCGTTGTTTGTTGAGCGTGGCGAGATACTGCGCGTCGATACCCGCACTGGCGAATACGTCAGCCGCGCCAAGAAGTAATCCTCACGGCGGTGGCGCACCGATGTCCTGGCAACCCACCGCAAGCAAGTCCCTGCTGATAGCGCGCTCTGCGCTGAATGCGCAGATCCGTCAGTTTTTTGCGACACGCGGCGTCCTCGAAGTAGAGACGCCGCTGATGTCGCACACGTGTGGCACCGATCCCAACCTCCATCCTATTACGGCGGCATACCAACCGTATCCGCAAGCCTCTTCACAGACCTTGTACCTGCAAACGTCGCCCGAATTTGCGATGAAGCGCCTGCTTGCCGCTGGCAGTGGCGCCATCTTCCAACTGTGCAAAGCCTTCCGTAACGGCGAAACCGGTAGTCGTCACAACCCCGAATTCACGATGCTTGAATGGTACCGCCCCGGCTTTACGCTGGAGCAACTGATGGATGAGGTCGAGGCATTGGTGCTGGCTGTTCTGCCTTTACCGTCGCCGGTCGTGCGTCGATCAAGCTATCGGCAGCTGTTTCAACAAGCGCTCGGCATTGATCCGCATGTGGTCGCCCTGACAGACCTGCAAGCGCTCACCTTGCAGCATGTGTCAGTGGATCAATCCGTTACTGACAGCAGAGCTGCTTGTCTTGATCTGCTGTACGGTCATGTCATCGAACCAACGCTGCAAGCGCCAGTGTTCGTCTATCACTACCCCGCCGAACAGGCCGCACTGGCGCGCGTCGTTGCAGATGACATGGGTCAGTCAGTCGCCTTGCGGTTTGA
>JAZKEH010000560.1:0-1512 GCA_040387155.1 Pseudomonadota bacterium
TGACGAAGTCGGTCAACTCATTGACGAACGTGCATTCACTTTCACAATCCAGCCCCAGCGCGGCCTTGGCACTGGTGCGGCTGTTGAGGCCGAGTTTCATCTGCGCGACCGTTACTTTGCCAGCAAGCTCGAAGCCGACGCCCACTGGCACCAGACCACTGATGAGCACCGACAGCGCGCCACCAACGGGAACGGGGAAAATCAGCAGCTCTGCCTTGCAGGAAATCTTGCCCTCGAAGGCCGCAGTGGCCTTGACGGTACCGTCGATCAAGAACGTCGGCTCGGCAGTCACCACGAAGCGTTCCAATCCACGCGCCTCGGTGTAGATCACATCCAACGCCGGAGCGATGGTGAAACTGAAAACCGGTTGTGGCTCGAATACAAAAGGCGGTGCGGCACCATCGCCTAAGCCCAAACCATTGAACGAGCCTTCGCAGCCCTGAAACAGCGTGCGCGTGCCGGCGGGTACACCGCCTGCATTCGCTAAAGCTCTAGCTTCAGGGCGCGGCGTGAAAGTGTAAGTATTGCCTTCGCGCTGCACGGTGTAGCCGGCATTCACGCTGTCCGGAATTGTGGCGGGAACATCCGCGAGATTGAAACGCTGATTGATTTCCAAGCCTGGAAACAACACAGACAGTGGCGCGAGCTTGAGCGTTACTTCGACGCCACCAGCCACCTCGCGCGCTGACACCACGCGACCCGCCACGGGCGCAGAGCCAGTGCCGACCATCAGCGTGCCCACGGCAGGCAACGCAATGCCACTCACGACAACGGTGTAGGTATTGTCGAGGCTAGGGTCTGCGTCGGGGTCACTCTCGATGACGCCGCGCGCGATCTGTTCATCGCTGACCAACACAGTGCCAGCAGCGACGGTAGTCACGACGGCAAGCAAAGGGGCTGAGCGTACTTCGCCCACTGTGGCAGTGATCTGGGTGGAACCGCTGCTGCGTTCGGCCAAAGCAGTGCCGTTGCTGGCAACGCTGATGTTCGACGCGTCGGACGACGACCAGCGCACGGGAGTATCGATCGGCACACCGGCAGCATCGAATACGCGAGCACTGAGCTGGCGAGTCTGCCCGCGTTCGGTGAATAGCAAGCCTGTTTGCACAATCTCAACCCGCGCAGCTGACGTTGCCGCGTTGTTATTACTGCAAGCCGCCAACACCAACAACATCACTAACAACACGGCGGGCCGCAGCATCGCCGCAAATAAACTGCTGATAAAAGTCGGCTGGGGGTGATGGCGCGAAGAGCTTTTCATGACGTTCTCAAAAGACAGACGTCAGTTGTAGTGGCTCTGCGCTCGGCGCGATATCACATAAATTGGTGAGTGCTACAGCAGCGGCAGCTGAACACTCATGTTGCTGGCAGCGCCGTCGGCATCGCCACTGTCAGAGCCATCGCGGCCACTAGCAGGGACGCACCACTTGCAGCGGTAGCGTCCCTCGAGGCGAGTATCGTTGAATTACCGAGTGTCTTATTCAGGGGACAAAGTGAGACGCACAACACCGG
>JAZKEH010000561.1:0-1888 GCA_040387155.1 Pseudomonadota bacterium
ATCCGTGGCAGCTGCGCCAGCACGCTGATCTGTGGGCCGACATCCTCACTTATCTGTCGCTGGTCGGTGTTGTGTCGGTATTCACTGGCAGCATCATCGGTTTTATCCGTCTGCGTGTTAACCATCGCTATCGCGGCAACGCCGTGACTCCCTACAAAGGTTTCAACAAATGGCATCACCTGTTGGGTCTGGGTTCGTTGCTGTTTGTCAGCACGTTCATGTTCAGTGGCCTGATGTCGATGTTGCCGTGGGGAATCTTCGACAACGAGACTGACGTTGGTGAACAGATTGTGCGGTACAACGGCGGCGAGCTGAGTGAGCTAGACAAGTTTCCTGCGCTGACGACGATCGCCAATACTGATGCAGTCAAGGAAGTGGAATGGCAACTGACTGGCGGCACACCGACGCTGCTGTTGTCGCGCTCCGCCACTGACAAACAGGTTGTCGTGGCGGACGGCATTGCCGACGACGCCACCCTACGCGCGCTGATCCGCGCCGCCGTGCCTGCCTTGCAACCATCAGCGACCTTGCTTGCCAGCAAAATGATAAGTAGTTACGACAATTACTACTATTCGCATCACAACCGCTATCGCCCGCTGCCGGCACTGCAAGTGGAATTCGACGACGCCGAAAGCAGCTGGTATCACATCGACCTCAACACCGGCACCGTTATACAGCGCATGACCCACACCGACCGCGTCGCCCGCTGGCTCTACAACGGCATGCACAGTCTCGACTTCACGCTGCTGTTCCAGCACCGCCCCATTTGGGACGCCACCATTATCCTGCTTTGCCTTTTCGGTTTCTGTTTCGCGCTGACCTCAGTCGTCATCGGCTGGCGTCGGCTCGTCTATCGCACAAAGCACCCGCATGTGCGGGTCAACAGTTAGACCCTTGGGTCTGGTGTCCGGCTTTCAACTCCTCTTGGGCCGGACACTTTTCTATTGCGCGGCAATGGATTGCCCGCAACCCCGCCCGTCGGGCTGCGGTAGAATGGCGCAAAACACCAACGGCGCCATTCCCATGAATACCATCGCCTCTACCACTGCCTGTACCCACGGCTTCATCAAGGCCTCCTGCGGGGATTGCAACCTGAAGGGTCTCTGCCTGCCGATCGCGATGGACATTCCCGACATTGATCGCGTCGACAACATCATCCAGCGCGGCCGCCCACTGCAAACCGGTGACTATCTGTATCGCGCGGGCGATCCGTTCCGCTCCATCTATGCCGTGCGCTCAGGTTCGCTGAAGACCTATCTGGTCGACGAGCAAGGCATTGAGCAGGTCACGGCGTTCTATCTGCCGGGTGAAGTACTGGGCTTCGACGGCATTGGCACCCATACGCATCTTGGCAACGTGTTGGCGCTGGAAACAGCAGCCGTTTGTGAAATCCCGTTCGACCGGCTGGAAGAGTTGTCGCTGCAGATTCCCACGTTGCAGCACCACATGTTCCAGTTGATGAGCAAGCAGATCGAGAGCGACCACCAGATGATGCTGACACTGGCCAAGAAAAACGCAGAGAGCCGCGTCGCCACGCTGTTGCTGAGCCTGTCGCGCCGCTACGCCCGCCGCAACCTGTCACCGAATGCGATGCGCTTGCCGATGTCGCGCATGGACATTGGCAACTTCCTTGGTCTGACCATTGAGACGGTCAGTCGTACGTTGACACGCCTGCACAAGGAAGACGTCATCAGTGTCGACGGTCGCGAAATTCTATTGAAAGACCACCAGCGCCTCGATGCGCTGTGTCATCAGTTGCAATAGGCGATGGCGAGCTGTTGCCGTTCTGCATTCATTGCCTTGTTGGGGGCGTTGATGTTCAGCAGTGCCGGTATGGCGCAACCCACACGCATTGTCAGCATGAACGTGTGCACCGACCAGTTGCTGC
>JAZKEH010000562.1:0-1881 GCA_040387155.1 Pseudomonadota bacterium
GGCAAACATCGCATTGTCCTTGATGATCCAGCTGCGCGGCTTGTCGCGCTTGCGAGCACGGTGCTCGCGCCACTCTGCGAGCATTTTCAGCGCCAGCAATTGCTGAGGCGCCAACTGCCAGCCGGATTTGAAATTGAGATAGTAGTCATTGAAGTCACCGGAGAATTCGCTGCGATAGTTGTTGAGCAGGCGCAGACACTCTTCCGTCATCCAGGGTTCGCGTCCCAACTGCTGCAACGACTGACGCTGCGACTGCCAGCACTGGTACAGATAGGCGACATCCAGTGCGGCGTAATCCAGCTGCTCTTTCGTTAACGGGCGCTGCAACCAATCCGATCGCGTCTCCGCCTTGGGCAGGTCGACACCAAAGCGCTGCTTGACGAGATTCTGGTAGCTGAGCGAATTGCCTTCGTTCAGCAAGGCAGCAGCAATCTGCGTATCAAATACCGGCACCGGTAGCGCCTGCAGGAAGGTCAGGAAGACCAGCATGTCTTCCGAACACGAATGCAGGATCTTGACGATGTTGGCATCCACCATCAGCGCCTTGAATGGCGCCCAGTCACGAATGCCGAGCGGATCGATCAGGAAAATCGCGGACGCATCGGCCAGCTGGATCAATCCCACTTCCGGATAGAACGTGCTGACCCGCATGAATTCGGTGTCGAGTGCCAGTGCCGGACTTTGTTGCCAGCGCACACAAGCCAACGCGAGTTCGGCGTCGGTCGTGATCATCGAATAGGCAAGCGGTGGAACTTCAGGAATATCAATACTGGTCATCGGCAAGGCTTCAATTGTGGCGTCCACTCTGGTTCAGCAACTGGCGTCCACTCAGTGAGTGCATCAACGTGCTGCCGTCGATATATTCAAGTTCACCGCCCATCGGCACACCATGGGCAATGCGACTGACGCGCAGTCCGCGTTGCAGCAGATCCGGCGTCTTCAACTGTTCGGCGACGTACCAGGCCGTGGCTTCGCCTTCTACGGTCGGATTGGTCGCAAGAATGACTTCGTTGACCGGGTTTTCCTGCACACGCTTTACCAGCGTCGCGATGCCGAGCTGCTCAGGACCAATGCCGTCAATCGGCGACAGGTGGCCCATCAGCACAAAATAAAGACCGCGATAGGATGCCGTGTGCTCAATGGCATAAACATCAGCCGGTGTTTCCACGATACAAAGAGTCGTCTGATCGCGACCAGCATGCGCACAGATCGGACACAGCGCAGCTTCCGCCAGCGTACGACACATTTCGCACTGGCCAACACCGTCCATGGCGGCAGTCAGCGCTGCCGCCAGCTTGCGACCGCCTTCCCGATCACGCTCAAGAAAATGCAGCACCATGCGCTGGGCCGACTTGTTGCCAACACCTGGCAAGCGGCGGAAAGCTTCAATGAGTTGCTGGATCAACGGGCTGTAATGCATGTCGTATTAACGTCTGTCTCAATGCTGGGTCGGATTCAGCGGAGTAATGCTGTCGTAATTGATCTCGGCACCGAAGCGCTGCACCAGGGCTTGCACCACCGGATCGTGGGTGAAGGCGTGTACGGCTTCCAGCTTGCGCTCATCTTCCAGTCGCAAACGGCGGGCAGACGGTGTCTCTCCCGGTGGCTTGCCCTGCTCAATCTGCAACGCTACTGCCGTGCCGAAATAGTCAACCAGCGCCTGCTCAATCCGCCGGCGGTGTTCTTCATTGAACAAGGCGCCATGCTGGGTGTCCAGTATCAACTTGAGCCGCGTGTCGGAAACAGCGTCTATGGCGCTATGACCAGCGATGCTGCGGGTAACCCCGGTCAAGCCGAGCTGGCCAAAGACAAGTGGCCAACTGTCGGCAGTGAAGTCTGCCAGTGGAATAGGTTTACCGACCGGCTGGGCTGTGACCGAAG
>JAZKEH010000562.1:1891-2122 GCA_040387155.1 Pseudomonadota bacterium
GGCACAGCAGCGGTTTCAACCGCAGTTGCAGTTGGCGCCGGACCAATGACGGGCGCCGACATCACTGGTTTGGGCATTACTGCAGGTTTTGCTTCCGCAACCGGTGCTTGTGCCACCGGTTTGGCTACAACCGGAGGGCGTTCTGTGCTGGTTGGGGAGGCCAATGCCGGCGCAACAGGCCGTGCGGGGGTTGGCTGCACGGCGGAAACTGCTTGAGTTACAGGTGTTTCG
>JAZKEH010000563.1:0-6467 GCA_040387155.1 Pseudomonadota bacterium
CAGCGACGTACCTTCCTTGCGTGAATAAGAGCAGATCAACTTGCTGACGTGGCCATCACGCAACAACAGCGCCATGCCGCGTTCCGCCACGGCCGGGTTGTTGGCGACCAGCGTCAGATTGCGGGTGCCTTGCTTGTGCAGCGCTTCCAGCAATTCATCGGCGAAACCGCAGCTGGCAAAACCGCCGCACAGGATGACGGCACCATCAGGAATGGCGCGCACGGCGTCGGCGGCAGAGAGGAGAATTTTATTGATCATCAGTTTTCAAGCCGGTCAGCCGGCGTCGCCAAACGTCAGGCTTTGGCAGTTCTGCTGCAAGGAATTACGGATTGAGTGAAGGGTCATCCCTGACCTCCGGTAATTCCCGCCTCAGGATGGATGCCACACATCAATTTGTGTGGCTGGCATCTGGTCAACTCTTGGTCATGGAGAAGTTGTAACCGCTGTCCTGGCAGTCAAAGTTGATGCTCGTTGACGTGACGGCACAAGAATATCCACCACCTGCGGGCGCGCTCGGCGAATATCTGAAAGCTTGAAAGGCAGCGCCTTCACTCATGAAGAACCAATACACCTGGTCACCGGTTTGCTGCCACTGGACCGTGATGTTTGCGGCCCCTCCTTGCTGCGCACTCCCGCCGCCGCCAGCTGCCAGTGTTACTTTGCTGGGCAGGTTCGCTGTCGGGTTCTGAACTGGCGCGGTAGTCCAGGTACCGACGTACGAGACTGCTTCCTGATCGGCTGCCAGCGCCAATGCGGCACTGAATGTCATTGCGACGGAAAAAGCACCTATTGCTACCTGTGTTTTCATGTTGAAGCTCCTTTTGATTTTCATTGAAGGTTTTTATGTATAGCTGTGGGTATACCCTTCCGCAGGGTGTAACGAATATATCGCTTCACCTGCGGTATGTCAGTCGCATGTACGGGCAATCAATATCGCGGCCACATAACCGCTAAGCCGTTGCCTTGGCATATAATGCGAACGCCAATTCTTCTCCCTTCCTACATAACAACAGGTTTTCATGACTCAGACCTCTCATTTTGAGGGTCCGGGGCCGGTACAGCTGTACCAGGACGCTCTGACCCAAGGCAAATTTCTGATCCAGCAGTGCAAAGGTTGCGGCAAGCACGTGTTTTACCCCCGTGTAATGTGCCCGCATTGCGGCTCCATCGAACTGCGCTGGGTTGAACCCACCGGTCGGGGTGTCGTCTATTCCACGTCGATTGTCCGCCAGAAGCCCGAAAAGGGCGGTGACTACAACGTGGCGATCATTGAGCTCGACGAAGGCCCCCGCATGATGAGCCGCGTGATGGATCTGGAGCCTGCCAAGGTGAAGATCGGCATGAAGGTCAGCGCGCACATCGGCTTGCTCGACGGCCAACATGCCGTCGTGTTCTACAACAAGGAACAGGGGAGCAAGGAATGGTGAAGATATTGAAAGGTGAACAGTCGCTGCGTGGCGCTGCGGCAGTCGTTGGCGTAGGTCTCAGTCGCTTTGGTCATCTGGCCGGTCGCAGCCACATGGAAATCATGGGCGAAGCCGTGCATCACGCACTGAACGATGCTGGTCTCAGCATTCATGATGTTGATGGCATCTTTGCGTCCAACTTCGTCGATCAACTGACACCGCTGGTAGTCGCTGAATATTTCGGCATCAAGCCGGACTTCATGGACGGCTCCAACGTCGGTGGCTCGGTGTTCGTCAATTCATTGCTGTCAGCGTCGCTGGCGCTGAAGCATGGTCTCTGCAATGTCGCGTTGATCTGCTATGGCAGCAACAACCGCAGTGGTGGCATTACCGCACCGGCGCATGCAAAGACCATCGAAAGCGTCTACAAACCACGCTATCCGGTGCAGGCCTATGCGTTGGCAGCGGCGCGGCATATGCATCAGTACGGCACCACGCAGGAGCAGTTGGCGGAAGTGGCCGTTGCGGCCCGCAAGTGGGCGCAATTGAATCCTGCTGCAGAAATGCGCGATCCGCTCAGCATTGCTGACGTATTGGCTGCCCGTCGCGTTGTGGATCCGTTCGGTGTGCGCGACTGCTGTCTCGTCAGTGACGGCGGCGGTGCGATGCTTATGGTGCGGGCAGACCGTGCGAAGGACTTCCCGAAAGCACCTGGTTATATGCTTGGCGTCAGCTCCCGCACAACCCACAACATCATTTCCGAAATGCCTGACCTCACGGTTACCGCTGCCGCCCAGAGTGGACCGGAAGCGTTTGCAATGGCGGGCGTCAAACCGTCCGACATTGATGTGGTTGAGTTGTACGACGCGTTTACGATCAACACGATCCTGTTCCTGGAAGACATGGGCTTCTGCAAGAAGGGAGAGGGCGGTGCGTTTGTGTCGGGTGGCAATATTGCCCCGGGCGGCAAGTTGCCGGTCAACACCAATGGCGGCGGTCTCAGCTGCGTGCATCCTGGTATGTATGGCTTGTTCCTGATGATTGAGGCCGTGCAGCAGTTGCGTGGCGAATGCGGTGAGCGTCAGATCAAAGGCGCGAAACTGGCGGCGTGCAATGGCAACGGCGGTTACCTGTCGAGCCAGGTCACGGCGGTATTCGGTACGGCCGCTACGTTGTAACGACTATCTTTGAACCGGCTGATCTGTATCAAGGTCAGCCTGTCACGGAAGCCCCAAGCTCCTCGCAGGCAATTTGCCTGTCAGGAGCTGTTCCATGAAATTCACTCCCTTCTTCCTGGTCATCGCCGCGCTTGGCGTGATCACGCTGACCGCTTGTCGCACCTACCCTGATTACTCCAGCGATTTCCGCTTTCCGATTACCACTGGCGACGTGACGCAGGGGCGCGCCGCCTTTGTAGCGTTGGGTTGTCCGCAATGTCATACCGTGGATGGCGTCGAGTTGAAGAACTTCACCGGCACCCCCTTCCTGTCGTTCCCCTTGGGAGGTGAGATCATTTTCGCCAAGACCTATGGGGATCTGATGACGTCGATAATCAATCCAAACCACGTGATTTCGGATCGTTACCTGGAGCAACTGCCAGCCAACCGACGCAATCGCCAGACGCTTTCGCCGATGTACATGAACCCGAACATGAAGGTCACCGAGTTGATCGACATCGTCACGTTCCTCAACTCGCGTTACCGCTTGTTGCCAGGCTATACCGAGTACTACTACTGATGGGTTGGGCTCAGATGCCCTTGTCCCAGGCCCCGAAGAAGAACTGCTCCGCCAGTGGCTTGCGCTTGCGCGGGGCCAGTTCGCGGGTTTTGAACTGCTCGGGCAGTTGGTCTTCGGGCAGCTGGTAGCCCACGGCCATCATGGCCAGCGTCTTGAATTTCTCCGGAATTGCGAACAGTTCGCGGGCCTTGTCGGCACTGTAGCCGCCCATCTGGTGAGTCATCAGCCCTAGCGCCGTGGCTTGCAGGCAGAAGCTGAGGGCGGCGGCGCCGGTGTCATAGGGGCCGAAACTGTTGGGGTTGCCGTTGTGCTTGAAGACGGTGTCGGTACAGATCAGCACCAGGACGGGGGCGTGCGCGCACCAGCCTTGGTTGCCGGGGAGCAGGCTGTCCCACGCCTTTTGCCAGCCGGCGGCATCATGCTGTTTGCTGCAGATCAGAAAGCGCCACGGCTCGTCGCCGAAGCAGGAAGGCGCCCAACGGGCGGCCTCGGCCAGGCTAAGGATCGTTTCCATGCTGAGTGGCCGCGAGGCATCGAAACTGACCCCGCTGTAGCGATCCGCCAACAAGGGATCGATGGGGGCGGCGGTATCGATGGCTTTCTTGATCATGCGGTTGGGCTCCATTCAGGTTGGATTCAAGTAATTGATATATATTGATTTTTAATTAGTAGCGGGCCGTTTTGCTGATGGCCGTTCAGCATCGATTCTAGCCCGCCCGACACGGGTGTCGGCAATTAAATTATCAGGGTTTTACGGCCTTGAAATATGCCGCATTGCTACTATGTTGAAGTAGTCAGTGGCCGTTGGGGACGCCTTACCCCCGCTGCCAAAGGTTTGCACAATGGTTTCATATACCAGTGCAACTAACAGGGTTGAGCCCTGTCATAACGAGTAAGGACCATTAAGCCTTGGCTGATAGCGGGGCTGACAGGTTGGTCGAGAAGGGGACGGGTGCTACCATGGCTACCCCTTTCGAGACCCACAAGGTCGGATGGAATGAGGAGGAGAGGAACATGAAACAGTACAACGAAGACGAACTGGACCTTCTTGAAGAAGCCCAGGAAGAAGACGAAGACATTGTCGAAGTAGCGAAGTCCGCCAGCAAGGAATTGCAGGTGCCCGACTCCATGGTTCCCGGACACGATCTGGGTTCCTACGTTACGGCCGTCAATCGCGTCGCCATTCTCACCGCTGACGAAGAGCGCGAGCTGGCCAATCAGTATTACTACCAGGAAAACCTGGACGCAGCCCGCAAGCTGGTCTTGGCCCACCTGCGTTTTGTTGTGCATGTCGCCCGCTCCTACAGCGGCTACGGCCTGAGCGAAGCTGACCTGATCCAGGAAGGCAACGTCGGTCTGATGAAGGCCGTCAAACGATTCAACCCGGAAGTCGGTGTCCGTCTGGTGTCTTTTGCCGTCCATTGGATCAAGGCCGAAATCCATGAATTCATTCTGCGCAACTGGCGCATCGTCAAAGTGGCCACCACCAAGGCCCAGCGTAAACTGTTCTTCAACCTGCGCAGCTCCAAGAAACGTCTGGGCTGGTTGAGCCAGGCCGAAGTGGAAGCCGTTGCGAAGGACTTGGGTGTTGATCCTGCTGTTGTCACCCAGATGGAAGGCCGTATGGGAGCCTATGATGCGTCGTTCGATGGCGCTGCTGATGCTGACGATGAAGAAACCAGCCAGTCACCTGCCTTCTACCTGGAAGACAGCCGTTACGATCCGGCCAACAGTGTGGAAAGCGATGACTGGGAAAAAACCAGCACCGACGGTTTGTATGTGGCGATGAAGTCGCTCGACGAACGCAGCCGCGACATCCTGACGCAGCGCTGGTTGAGCGACAGCAAGTCGACGCTGCATGATCTGGCTGCCAAGTACAAAGTATCGGCCGAACGTATCCGTCAGCTGGAAAAGAATGCGATGGATAAAGTGAAGGCGATAATGGAGGCGTAAGCTTCTTTTCGTGATCTAAAAAGCCGTCTTCAAGACGGCTTTTTTATGCCCAAGATTTATCAATCCTTTCACACTGCTTTACCTGCGCCCTCTAAAGTGCCGCCCCGTGTTGGTAGCGGAGGTGCATAGGGTGAAGTACTGCAACTGGGTGTTGTTCTGGAGTCTGTTGGGCAGTCTGGTAAGTACACCAGTACAGGCACAGGAGTCAGCGGCGGCAACGAATGTCATTCTGGTTACGCTCGATGGTGTGCGCTGGCAGGAAGTATTCCACGGGCTCGACCAACAGCTCGCGGCCGACAAGGAATTCAATACGCTGGGCGATGCCTTGGTGAAACAGTTCGGTGCTGAGACGCCGGCACTGTCAGCGGCAAAACTGTTTCCCTTTCTGCATGAAGTCATCGCCAAACAAGGCACGCTGATCGGCAACCGTGCTGCGCAGTCGTGCGCTCGTGTCACCAATCCCTGGTTCTTCTCGTATCCGGGTTACAACGAGATTCTCACCGGCGTGGTTGATCCCGCCATCAATACCAACGAAGCCAAGCCCAATCCCAACGTCAGTTTTCTGGAGTGGTTGAACAAGGATGTTGCTTCCTTCAAGGGCAAGGTATTGGCTTTCGGTTCATGGGATGCGTTTCCTGCCATTCTGAACAGTGCACGCAGCGGCATTCCGGTGGAAGTGGGTCAGAACGGTAATAGTGCGGAAGCAGCGACGCTGAAAAGGCTGGCAGCCGACTTGCCAGTGCTATGGGCAAGCATGCGCTATGACGCGTTCACTCATCACGGTGCACTGAAGGCACTGCGTGAAGACAAGCCACGCGCACTCTACGTCGCCTATGGCGAGACTGATGACTTCGCACACGACGGCCGCTATGAACAGCATTTACTCGCCGCCAATCGCACGGATCGCTTTCTGCGCGAGCTGTGGGAAACCGTGCAGAGCGATCCGCAATACCGCGATAACACGGTGCTGTTCATCACGACCGATCACGGGCGTGGCAATGCACCAATTGAAACCTGGCAGCATCACGCCAGCAAAGAATCCCTGGCGGGTTACATGAAGTCGCTGGCAGCATACAAGGAAGGCATAGTGGGTTCCGATGCCGTCTGGATGGCGGCCATTGGAGCTGGTGTGCCTGCCAGGGGACCAGTTGCCACAGCAAGTTGTGTGGGCAGTAATCAAATCGCTGGCACCTTGTTGCAGCTGTTGGGACTTGAGTCGAAGCAGTTCAACGCCAAAGCCGGCGCTCCAATGACAGAGTTTCTGTCTGGCAAGTAACCTGCAAGAAATACAGCAGCAAAACTGCCGAATCAACGCGGCGTTGGTAAAAAGCTTTTTGCTGTCACGCCTGCTTGAGCAACGGTTGCAGTCGC
>JAZKEH010000564.1:0-1723 GCA_040387155.1 Pseudomonadota bacterium
GCCAGTCTGACGCGGGGTCAACCACAACGGCCTCGAGTTTCTTGCCGAGTACGCCGCCTTTCTTGTTCTGCTCGTCGATCATCATCAATACAGTGTCTTTCAATGTTGTTTCGCTGATGGCCATGGTGCCGGACAACGAATGCAGTACACCGACCTTGATGGTGTCTTGGGCGAAGGTCACGATCGAGAAGGTAACGGTGCTTACGCTGAGGGCGATGCCCGCCAGCAATTTGTTCATCTTCATGTTGAGCTCCTGTGTGGGGTGAGGTGGTGGTGGCCGCCCCCGCAAGATCTCGCTGCATGTTGGTTGGAAATATTCATGCGAGAGAAGCTTGCAAGAGGCCTGCCACTTTTTTTCTTGGATCAGAATTGCAGCTGGGTGCCGAACGACAACACGTCAACGTCGGGGCCTGGATAGCCGCTGATGTTGGCGTCGCCGCTGCTGAAGTTGAGGTTGAGACGCGCGTTGTGACCGGAGATCACATAGTTCACGCCGAACTCGGTCAGATCGCTGTCAGCCGCATCACTCGGGCTGTTTTCAACGAAACGCAGATAAGGTTGCACCTTGCCCATGCCGACAACGGCAGGGAACAGGAAGGCAGCGCTGGCGTACCAGGAGTCGCCGTCGAACAAACAGAAGCAAGCGCCACCGACCGGGCCTGAAGCGGGTGTGAAGTCGGCATCGAAGTCTTTGTATTCTGCTTCAACAGTGAGCACGGCACCGCCGCCAAGCACCGTTTCGGACAACGCATCGATCGTGTAGCCGGAGAAGTCGCCGGATGCGATTGCACTACCGGTGCCGCCATCCTGTGACTGGAACGAAGCGGCAACCGTGAAGATGTTGCCGAGGCCACCATAATAGGTACTGCTGGTGTAATAGGCCGGGTTGTCTTCCATGTTGAGGAAGTTGTAGGCGAAGCGGCCGGCAAACAGCAGGTTGTCTTCAGTGTTGCCCATGCCCTGCAGACCATCGAACGCGCCGATGGCGTACTGGAATTTGTCGAGTGTGCCCCACACGGTCATGCCGTCATCACGGCCATAGGTACCGGCAGCGCCGCCCTGGTCAGAGGCATAGAGTGGTTGGGTGTATTGGTTCCAGGTCAGGCCGTAGTAGGGGCCGTTCATTTCAATACGGTCTGCCGGGGTCAGCATGCGGCCGACGTGCAGGTTGAATCCTTTCGAGAACGAGAACTGGGCAATGGCATCCAGCACATCGACCGGGCCATCACTGAAAATTTCTTCGGTGTTGAACGTGAACGAAATCTTGTCGGTGACTTTGGCGCCAACATAGAGACGCATGCTCTGCACATCAAAGTCAGTAGCATCATCACCATTCGGTGCGGCGTCTTCGACCATGGTGCCGCCAATGCGGGTACCAGCGCCGATCGAGATGGAGCCGCTGCCGACTTCCATCGTGGCGCCGGCAAGTGCCAGTGGCGTGGCGGCCAACAGGGCCAGTGCGGAAATTGTTTTTGACAGAGCCAGACGACGAGAGACAAAGCGGGTTACTGCGAGGGGTCCAAACATTGGGAGGTTCTCCTGGGTTGATGCGGAATCGCGTCGGGGCAGGAGTATTGTTTTGTGACGGTTGGGCAACAATGAGCTGATTGGCCCACGCGCACTACGTCAAAGTGCGCATTTTTGAGCACAGCCTGGAGCGGGCACATATCTCTGGGACCGCTGCAAGCTCGTCCCTGAGGCGCTACCCCTCAGGCCATCCATG
>JAZKEH010000565.1:0-1866 GCA_040387155.1 Pseudomonadota bacterium
GGTGAGTACGTACGAGTCGGCGATGAGTGGATGAAGGTCATTGGTCTTGCTGAAGAGAAAGGCCAGATCCTGGGTCAGAACCAGGACAACTTCGCCATCATCCCGTACAGCACGATGCGTTCGATTGCCGGCAACCAGAACCGGCTCGACATGGCAATCCAGCTGACGTTGAGCAACCTCGATCTGATGGAAGCCGTGCAGGATCGTGTCACCTCCCTGCTGCGACAGGCGCATGAAATTCCGTCTGACGAAGATGATGACTTCCAGGTGCAGACGTCGGAGCAATTGACCGACACCTTCAACACCATCCTCGCATCTGTGACAGTTGTTGCGGGTGGCATCGTCGGCATTTCACTCCTGGTCGGCGGTATCGGCATCATGAACATCATGCTGGTGTCG
Source organism: Pseudomonadota bacterium (assembly GCA_040387155.1). Lineage (GTDB taxonomy): Bacteria > Pseudomonadota > Gammaproteobacteria > Pseudomonadales > Pseudohongiellaceae > CAILUG01. The sequence continues at coordinate 400 of JAZKEH010000565.1, forward strand.
GTGACGGAACGTACGAAGGAAATCGGTATCTGCAAGGCCATTGGCGCCAAGCGGCACCAGATCCTGATGCAGTTCCTGTTTGAGGCGCTGCTGTTGTGTCTGGCGGGGGGCATGGTCGGGCTTACGCTCGGGTATCTGATCGGACTTGCGGCATCCGCTGCAATTCCTGGCTTTCCGCAAGCAGTGGTACCACTGTGGGCAGTCATGCTCGCCTTCGGTTTCTCGGCGATGGTAGGTCTGGTGTTCGGCATCATGCCGGCAGCCAAGGCCGCCAACCTCGATCCGATCGAAGCTCTGCGTTACGAATAGCGGCTCGGTATAACCGCTAGTCTTGCTTACCTGAACAAAACCTCCAGCAACCGGCGAACACACCGCCGGTTGCTGGAGCATGGAAGTCGCAAATACAACAAAGGAATGTCTGATGAAACGCTTTGCTTTTCTGTTCGTATGCACAGGTTTGTTTTTCAATCTCGCTGCTTGCGCAACGCACCCGGAGCCACCGGGAAAAATGGTCGCTGTGGATGGCCACTTGATGCATCTGTATTGCACCGGTCCGGAGTCGCCGCAACCGACGGTGATACTGGAAGGCGCCAACATGGGGCTTTCACCGTTCTACCGGAATCTGCAGGAAAGTCTGGAGCAAACCATTCGTGTTTGCTCGTATGATCGCGCGGGCATAGCGTGGAGCGAACCCAGTGACAATCCTCGCGAATCACGCTTCATCGCCGCAGAACTGCATGAGCTGCTGCGGGAAGCAGGGCTCAAGCCACCGTTCCTGTTGGCAGGACATTCACTGGGAGGATTGTTTGTACTGCGCTATGCGCATGACTACCCGGATGAGGTCGCGGGTCTCGCGCTGCTGGATGCCTCCCACCCTGACCAGAACACGCTGGTGGCAGATCCGGCAAAGCAGATTGCTGGTGAACTGAAAATTCTTGCGTGGCTGCGCAGGCTGCAATGGCTGGGCGTGTCGCATGTCTACAACCCCTATCGCGTTCAGCTGCAACCACTGCCGCCAGCCGCGTTTGAGCAGGCCCTGTACTTTACTCATCAACCCTCCATGGCGGATGCCATCATTGGCGAGACAAGGTCACGCATTGTGTCGATGGCGCAGGCCGGTGAGGTGAAAACTCTCGGCGCCCTGCCCCTGCTTGTTGTGTCAGCGGGCGCTTATCAGGTAAATCCGGAACGCAGTGCCGAAGACACTGAGCGTCTGAAAACCAGCTATGAACGCTGGCAACAATTCCATCTTCAATATCTGGCGCTATCGACCAACAGCCGCCACGTAGTAATCGAGGGTTCCAATCACTACACGCTGATAAGCAACAAACAGTTTGCTCAGCGAGCCAGTGACGAAATCATCAAACTGGCCAACGCGCCAAGGCAATAAAATCAGAAGCCGTAGAACGCCAGTGCATTGGTGCCCATCAGCTTGCGGCCAACTGCTTCATCACTGACGCGGTCGGT
>JAZKEH010000565.1:1876-6009 GCA_040387155.1 Pseudomonadota bacterium
TGGCCAACAAATGGACAATCGCTGGCCCAGAACATGCGATCCGGACCCACTTCCTCCAGCAAGCCAAAGAAATGTTCTTCTGCGCGCACGCCAATGCGATAGCCGCAGGACACCTTCACCCAGCTCTTGCCGCGGTTGATTGAATCCGCCAGCGCGCGAAAACCCGCGCTGCCCACCGGTTCATCGGCAGCCGGACGGCCAAGATGATCGACAACAATTTTCAAGCCTGCGTTTTCGAGTATCGGCAACAGGGCTGGCAAATGCTTGCCATCGATGTGCGGGTGCACATGCCAACCGGCATCAGCGATCTGATGCAACAATTTCTGGTAATCCGGCGTTGTCAGATCGGGCACCTGCGGCAAACCGATGAACGGCAAGCGCACACCGAGTACGCCGTTCGCCGTCATGTGTTTGAAATCGTAGGTCTTGCCGGGATGCAGAATCACCGTGCCGCGCAGACGCTTTTCCTTGCCAACACATTCCACCGTGTAGTCGTTGTAATCACCCCAGGGACTGGCGGCAGCAATGACGCCGTACTTGACGCCGTTCTGGTCAAGCTGTGCCATGTAGTCAGCGACAGTGAAGCTGTACTTGGGTGCATGGCGCGGATTGTTGATCAACGGCATCGACTGCAGAAAGATGTGGGCATGGGTATCAACCAGCGGGATGCGCCAGTCAGGAAGTGCATTGCTCATAGAGGATTTGTCGACTTTAGAAATGGAAATTTGTATCGGCTTGCTGTCAGGCCGTCACTGCAACCGCGACGGGCGGACGACGACGCAGAATCATCACTGCGCCGCCTGCCAGCGAACACAGACCGAGCGCCAGCAGGCCCGGCTGGAACTGACCGGTAGCATCCCTGATCACACCCACCATCCACGGCGCGAACTGGCCCGACAGATTGCCGAGTGAAGACACCAGGGCGATGCCCACGGCAGCCGCGCGCGGCTCGAAACTCTCACTGACTGCTGACAGAAACGGACCCTTCACGGCGTAGATGCCGGAGGCTGCGACGGATATCGCCAGCAACGCGAGTATTGGCGAAGTAATCCAGATGCAGGAGATCAAGCCAGCAGCCGCGACCCAGGCAGCGGCCACAGTGTGCCACACCCGCTCGCCAGTACGGTCAGAGCGGCGACCCCAGACGATCATCGCGATGGAACCGCAGACAAAAGGTATCGCACTAACGAGACCTGTCTGAATGGTAGTAAGACCGAAGTCATTGACGATCTGCGGCAGCCACAGGCCGAGACCATAGCTCGGCACGCCAGTGCCGAAGAAAACGAGTGCGAAGGTAATCACGCGCTTGTCACCCAACAATTTCAATTGCTGCCACAGACTGGCGCGATGGCCACCCGTATCCGGCTGCGCTGCGCGTTCACGCGCCAATGTATTTTTCACGTAGTCACGCTCTTCCGGCGTCAGCCACGTGGCCTTGTCCGGATTGTCTGCCAGCAGCAACCAGATCATCACACCAACAACGAAGGCAGGCAGCGCTTCGAGAATGTACAGCCACTGCCAGCCCTTGAAGCCGAGAATGCCATCCATGTTCAGCAGCAAACCGGAGATCGGCGAGCCGATCACGCTCGACAACGGAATGCCCAGTGCAAACATGCTGATGTAGCGCGCACGATAGCGCTTGGGGAACCAGTAGGTGAGGTACAACACAACGCCGGGAAAGAGCCCCGCCTCCACCACGCCCAGCGTGAAACGCGCAATGTTGAATTGCATCTTGTTGGATACGAAGAACATGGCAGCAGACACGATGCCGCAGCAGATCATGATGCGCGCCAGCCAGAAGCGTGCGCCAACCCGTTCGAGGAAGTAATTGCTCGGCGCTTCGAAAATCATGTACGAGATAAAGAAAAGACCGGCGCCGAAACCAAAGTCGGACGCTGTCATGCCAAGGTCTTTCGACGCAGTAATCGCAGCAAAACCCACATTGACACGATCAATGTAGGAAATGACAAAGGCTGCCAGCAGCACGGGTACGCAGCGCATGCCAATGCGACCAAACAATTCGCGGGCATATGCCTCATCAGCTTCGGTAGAGATGGTCTGGCCGCTCATCAGTGAATTCCCCTGCAGTCCTGCGTTATTCATCTTGTTTTAAGCGGCGGGAGTATAGCGGTCATGCCAACATATAGGAACGAAGATTCGGGAATTTCAGCCCGGCTTCATCGTCAGGGCAGCGGCCTGCGTTTCCCTGGCAGCCAATACCTCAGCGGCACTTAGTACGCGCCATTGTCCCGCTTCCAGCAGTGGATCCAGCACGAGCTTGCCGATCGCAAGGCGATGGATACCCAGTACCGGATTGCGGAAACGACCGAACATGCGTTTGAGTTGATGGTAGCGCCCCTCTTGCAGGGTCACCCTGGCGGTATGCTCATCCAGTATTTCCAGCCGGGCTGGCCGCGTCGTGATGTCTTCATAGCCGAAATACATGCCGGCAGCGAAGGCTTCCACATAGTCGGCGCTGAGCGGGTTCTTCAACCGCACTTCATAGAGCTTGCTGACTCCATTGGCCGGATTGCTGAGCCCGCGCGACCACTCTCCGTCATTGGTCAACAGCAGCAAGCCACTCGCGTGCAGGTCGAGACGACCAGCGACGTGCAAACTGCCAACGGCTGCATGACTGATGAGATCAGTGACGACCGGATGCTGGCTGTCAGTGGTTGCACTGAGAACGCCGCAGGGCTTGTGCACCATCAGGTAGACGGCGGCTTGCGACTGGACCAGCGCATCATCGACGGTGATGACACTGAAGCCGTCGACGAGCAGTTCACGTGCCGTAGCAATTTCTCCGTCCACCTTGATGCGGCGTTGCGCCAGCATCAGCGGTATCGCGTCTTTGCTGACGCCAAGCTGTCTGGCGAGGAATCTGTCGAGCCGGTTGCGACGTGCGCTCATGACGACTGCATTCGCGGCAGTAACGCTCGCGCGAATCGCCAAGGCGACACGAGCGCGACTATCCCAGCCATACTCGCGCATTACGGAACATGCGCATTGTCGGACCGTCTTCGCCCCACGCCGGATCACGCCATGAATTGGTCACAGCACGCGCAACGCGTTCAGGGTGCGGCATCATCAGTGTGAAGCGACCGTCGTCATTGCAGAGACCGGCAATGCCAGCCGGTGAACCATTCGGATTCGATGGATACAGGCCAGTCACCTTACCGTAGTTATCAATGTACTGCAGTGCAATGGTGCCGCTTTGCAGCGCGCGTTGCAGCGCCTTGTCATCAGAAAATTCAGCAAAGCCTTCGCCATGCGCCACCGCTATCGGGAAGCGTGAACCTTGCATACCCTGCATCAGTATTGACGGCGACTCGCCAACACTGACCAGCGTTGTGCGGCCTTCAAATTGTTCCGAGCGATTACGCACAAAGCGCGGCCAATGTGAGCTGCCTGGAATGAGTTCCTGCAAATTGGCCATCATCTGGCAACCGTTGCAGACGCCGAGTCCCAACGTGGTGGGTCGCGCGAAGAACGTTTCGAATTGCTGACGCGCACGCGCATTGAACAAAATGGAATTGGCCCAGCCGCCACCGGCTCCGAGCACATCGCCATACGAGAAGCCGCCACAGGCAACGATGGCATTGAAATTGTCGAGACTAACGCGGCCGCTGATCAGATCGCTCATGTGCACATCGACAGAGTCAAAGCCTGCGCGATGGAAGGCAGCTGCCATTTCGTTCTGGCCATTGACACCCTGCTCTCGCAGTACGGCAACGCGTGGTCTCTTGCCCAGCTTGATAAACGGAGCTGCGACATCGTCATCCGTCTTGTACGTCAATTGCGAATGCAGACCAGGATTTTTCCTGTCCTGGATCAACTCGAACTCTTCGCGCGCGCATTCGGAATTGTCACGCAGCGACTGCATGCGATAACTGGTTTCGGCCCACAGGCTTTGCAGGATCGTACGTTCCGCGCTGTACAACGCATTGCCCTTCGCACTGATGTCGATCGTGTCATGCGCATTGGGTTTGCCGATGACGAAACAGATGTCCGCCAGGCCATGATCATCCGCCAGCTCCATCAAACGTGGCAGCTGCGAATCCTTTACCTGCAATACGGCGCCGAGTTCTTCGGAAGTGGAGGTGGTGGCGTCCATGCCGCCCTCTTTGTCCACC
>JAZKEH010000566.1:0-689 GCA_040387155.1 Pseudomonadota bacterium
TGGCAGGCTTCACTGGTTTGAAAGCAGCAGTTTTGCGACGGACTTGGGGTTTGCTCGCCATGCACTATCCAGCCTTGTTGGTTTCCAGTCCGGCACGCAATGCGTGCACGGTTTTTTGCAGTTGCAGGATTTCGTCACGCGTTTCGCGTCGCAGGGCCTGCAGTTGGTTTTCCTGATCAAAACTGATGGTTTCGAGCTTCGCACGCAACTGCGAGGCAAGTTCGCGCATTTGCGCCAGTTCGGCGCTGGCTTCGGCAGTGACGCGTTGCACGGCTTCATCTTTCTGGATGCTGAGCAGTTCCAGTTGCTGACGCAGCGCCGAGATTGTCGTCTTCAGCTGGGTATTCTCGTTGGCACCGTGACTGAGGGCAGCCTGCACGTCTTGTTGATGGCGGATTTCAGCTTCTTCCACCCGGGTACGCTGCGCGGCTATCGTGGCACGCAGCTGTTTGATTTCACCCACATGGGCCATCGTGGCCTTTTGCACAGCGGCTTCCAGCATGGCTTGTGCCAGCGCGAGTTCCTTTTCCAGTTTGGTGACGGTCTGTTGCAGGGACTGCGTGGCATCCGACGCGGCGGTGACTTTCTTTTTGCGCGGCGCCGGAGCTTTCATGTCAGATGCCGAGTTCCTTCCAGAGTGCATCAACGCGCTCTTTGACTTCCTTGCTCATGCTGATCGGCCGGCCCCA
>JAZKEH010000566.1:729-2388 GCA_040387155.1 Pseudomonadota bacterium
GCGAAGTCGAGATAATCAATCGGCGTGTTCTCCATGCTGATCGTGTCGCGCACCGGGTCCATGCGCGTTGTCATTGCCCAGATCACATCCTTCCAGTCGCGGATATTCACATCGGCATCCGTCACGATGACAAACTTGGTGTACATGAACTGACGCAGGAACGACCACACCCCCATCATCACGCGCTTGGCGTGACCGGGATATTGTTTGCGAATGCTGACAATTGCCAACCGATACGAACAACCTTCTGGCGGCAGATAGAAATCGACGATCTCCGGATACTGCTTCTGGATAATCGGTACAAACACTTCATTCAGCGCCACACCCAGAATCGCCGGTTCATCCGGTGGACGTCCGGTGTAGGTACTGTGATAAATCGGATTCTTGCGGTGCGTAATCGTCGTAACGGTGAACACCGGAAATTTTTCGACTTCGTTGTAGTAGCCAGTGTGATCGCCGAACGGGCCTTCATCGGCCAGATCGCCAGGATGAATGACGCCTTCGAGAATGATTTCGGCGGTGGCGGGCACCTGCAGGTTACAGGTCAGCGCAGAGCCTACTTCGGTTTTGCTGCCGCGCAGCAAGCCGGCGAAACCATATTCAGACAAGGTGTCAGGAATCGGCGTTACGGTGGCGAGTGTCGTCGCGGGATCAGCGCCGAGTGCAACGACTACGGGAAATGGTTGGCCGGGATTTTTTTCCTGGAAGTCGCGGAAGTCGAGCGCACCACCACGATGCGACAACCAACGCATGATCAACCGGTTCTTGCCGATCTTCTGCATGCGATAGATGCCGAGGTTCTGGCGTTCTTTCAGCGGCCCGCGTGTGATAACCAGCGGCCACGTCATCAACGGACCCACATCATCAGGCCAACAGGTTTGAATCGGCAGCAGATCAAGATTGACCTGATCGCCGGTAAGAACAACTTCCTGGCAAACAGGTCGTGACACTTCCTTCGGCGCCAGATTCAACGCCTGTTTGAAGAGCGGTGCCTTGTCGAGCAGATCGCGAAACCCCTTCGGCGGTTCGGGCTCTTTCAAAAACGCCAGCAGTTTGCCGACATCACGCAATGAGGCCACATCCTGCTGTCCCATCGCCAACGCAACCCGCTTCGGCGTGCCGAACAGATTGCCCAGGACAGGCATGGAATAACCAACAGGATTCTCAAAAAGGAGAGCAGGCCCTTCGGCCCGCAACGTACGATCACAGATCTCCGTCATTTCCAGCTTGGGATCGACGGGTGTTTTTACGCGCTTCAGTTCGCCGATTTTTTCCAGGTGAGCAAGAAATTCGCGCAGGTCACTAAACATGCATTTTCCTGATGTTATACAGGTGCCCGAAAGCTGATCGCGGCGAGCCGGTCGTGCCAAGGAGCCGCGAAAGCGGCGGATGCACGAGCCGGGGAGCGCAAGCGATCAGCTGTGCGCTCGACCTGATTTGGCTCTGGCAACGCTCTCCCACGAGACCAGCGATTATTTGCGCTTCATCGAGTTGAAGAACTCGTCATTGGTCTTGGTGTCTTTCAGCTTATCGAGAATGAACTCGGTAGCCGGCACGTCTTCCATCGTCGTCAGCAGCTTGCGCAGGATCCACATGCGCTGCAGCTCTTCTTCGGTCGTCAGCAAGTCTTCGCGACGGGTACCGGAACGACGCACGTTG
>JAZKEH010000567.1:0-1595 GCA_040387155.1 Pseudomonadota bacterium
GCAACGTAGTGAATTCCAGCGGTAACAAACTCATGGTGTTCAACACCACTGATGCAGGATCCGTGACTGGCGAGATGGGTGAACTGAAAATCAACACCGCCCTTATCCAGCCGAAAACCACGTCAAGAATCGAGCTGCTTGCGAACCTTGATTCACGCCAGGTAGCACCTGCAGTTGCGTGGCCGAGCTCCGACTTCGATGCGTTTGCAGATCCACCCACAGCGCCCGATCCCGACATGTTCAATTCAAGCACTTCGGTAACGATTTACGACAGCCTCGGCAACTCGCATGTCCAGAGTATGTACTTTGCCAAGACCGACCAGAACACCTGGGACGTCTATACACTCATCGACGGCGTTTCCGTCAGCGGGCCCGATGAAGTAGCGTTCGATACATCAGGAAAGATTGACGAAGATTCGCTTCCGCTGGAAGTCGACATCAGCAACTGGCAGCCCCTCGACAAAAACGGTGATGCCAATGGTGCTGAAGAACAGAGTCTTACGCTGGATTTCTCGCGACTTTCGCAATTCGGTAATGAATTCAGCGTCAACAATATAAACCAGGACGGCTACACCACCGGCCAGCTGCGCGGTGTGGAAGTAGGCGACGGCGGCATCGTGTTTGCGCGCTTCACCAATGGCCAGTCGCGCGCACTTGGCCAGATTGCCCTGGCGAACTTCTCGAACACCGCAGGCTTGCAGCCACTCGGCAGCACGGCGTGGGCAGAAACATTTGCCTCAGGCCAGCCTGCAATCAGTGGCCCTGGCTCAGGAGGTCTTGGCAGTGTGCAGTCGGGAGCCCTGGAAGATTCGAACGTTGAAGTGACCCAACAGCTGGTTGACATGATTGTGGCGCAGCGCAACTTCCAGGCGAACGCCAAGGTGATCCAGACCGAAGATACCATAACCCAGACCGTGATTAACCTGCGTTAATCCGGCTGAATAACGCCCAGACAGTGACGAGTAGAACGAGACGCACATGAGTGAACTGTTCTTGACAGTGATGCACGGAGCCAGGCAGGTGATGAAGGCGCAAGCCGTCAACGCCAACAACCTGGCCAACGCAAGCACCGATGGTTTTCAGGCCGAACTTGCCCATGTGCGGGCTGTTGGTCGCGACTTCGAACTGGTTGGCGCGCCCGACTTTACACCGGGCAACATGCGCTCTACCGGCCGCAGTCTCGACGTTGCCATCAATGGTGACGGATGGATGACCATCCAGAGCGAGCAGGGCACTGAAGGTTTCAGCCGCCGCGGCGATCTGAAGATTGATTCGTTCGGCCTGCTGACGAATGGTGCGGGCCATCCCGTCATGGGCAACAGCGGGCCGATCGCACTGCCACCTTTTGAAAATATCGAGATCGGTTCCGACGGCACGATTTCCATTCAGCCGGTTGGCCAGGGTCCCGAAGCCCTGGCCGTGATTGACCGCATCAAACTGGTCAATCCTGATCCGCAGACAATCGTGCGAGGCGAGGACGGCATCATGCATCTTTTGCCTGTCAACGGCGAAGAGCAGATAGCAATACCGGATGCATCCGTGCAGTTGCAGACAGGCAGCCTCGAAAGCAGCAACGTCAATGCGGTTGCAGAGAT
>JAZKEH010000568.1:0-2831 GCA_040387155.1 Pseudomonadota bacterium
TCCCGCCACTGGCAAGATTGAAGAGTACCCGGCACCCGTGATCGAAGGCCGTCGCCCCAACGGCTCGCTCTACGGTCTGGTGATGACAAGCGATCGCGAACATCTGTGGTTCAGCCAGCTCGCCATCGGCAATGTCGGCAGCTTCAACATCAAGACGCGCCAGTACGAAGAAGCCATCCAGTTCCCGCTGAATGCCGGCCCGCGTCGTCTCAGCATCTCGGACGATGACATCCTGTACGTGCCCTTGTATGGCAGCAGCCAACTGGTGGAGTACGACACCAGGACCCACACGCAAATCGGTCTCTACGATTTACCGGATCGTGCCAGCGTGCCGTATGCCGTCACCTGGGATCCTTTACGGAAAGTCGTCTGGGTGGCAACGACGAATGGCGATGTGCTGTACCGCTTCGATCCGGCAACAAAGCAGTTCACCGTACTACCGCTGCCACGCACCGGTGCGCTGGTGCGCACCATTGATGTTGATCCCGACACCGGTGAGCTGGTGGGCTCTTACGGCAACATCGTGCAGAACGTTCACGGCCCGCGCATGGCCTTCATCATCGAGCCCGGCGATCACGCCGTGCGTCAGTGAGGAGTGCCATGATGAATTTTGTGAAGAATAAATCGTTAATGAAAAACGCATTGAGCGTGTTGTTGTGCGCCTTGGCGTCCACTGTGTTCGCAGCCGATGAAGCGCCGGCGGAACTGGCAAAGACCTTGCGTTGCTATTCCTGTCACGACGTCAATGAACCGTTGATCGGCCCTCCCTACAAAGCCATCGCCGCCCGTCACGCCGCCAACAAAGACGTGATGGTGGAAGTGCTGGCCCACAAGATAGTGCAGGGCGGTGGCGGTACCTGGGGCGTAGTGCCGATGGTGCCGAACGAGCATGTCAGTGAAGAGCAGGCGCGCACGCTGGCGCGGTGGATTCTTTCCCAATAATGAAAGGCACACCTGTCGTATGCGCACTTGTCGCCATGCTGTCGCCGCCACTTGCCAGCGCCGAGACCTATGTTGAACTGTTTTTCGTTGATTACGCCGGCCAGCTCGGCAAGAACCTCTACGCCGAACAGACGCTGACCAGGAACACCTCGGCGCTGCTGAATCATTACGAAGACGACTTCTACGAATCTACCTACGCAGGCTTGGCCCGACAGATTGGCGACGTGCAAGTCGGACTCGGCCTTGGTGAAGCCCGCTACGACGACACCAGCCATTTCGCCTACAACCCCTGGCTCTGGTACCAGAAGAATGGCTGGGAGGGTTATGTCGAGTACGAATATCCCCCGAGTGACAACGACAACTATTACTACCGTGGCTACCTGTACAAGGACATTGGCAGTTACCTGTTCGCCGGAGTTTATTCGGAACGTAATGTAGGCTCGGGTCCAGTGGTCGGCGTGAAATTTGAAGCCGAAAGTGCAGGCGTTGTATTCAACATCGTCAAACCAACCTTCAACAAACCAGGAATGGGAGGCGACCCTACCAGCTGGGTTGGCTACGTCACCGCATGGGTGAGCTTCTGATTGCGAACGAGACCTGGACGGCAGCATCTGTTCAGCCGCTTGTGTAAGGTGTCGTTATAGCCCGCAGCAACGCCTCTTTTTATAACCAGGATCGACATGAAAGCAGTCCGGTTTGTCAGTGTATTTATTGCAGTATTGATGAGTCTGCCAGCGACCACGACAGTAATGGCCCAGGGCGCCACTGTCACTGAACTCGGCGGTTTGCGCGTGCCGCCGCCCGGCAGCAGCGGCGTCGACACCAATGCCACCTTCGCCATCGGCCTTACCGCCGACAACGGCCTTAGCTGGCGCAACGGCACCACGCCAACCGAAGCCATCCGCATCGTCGGCAAGGTACGACCCGAAGCCTCGCAAATCGGCCAGCAAGCCGACATTTATCTGGTGGTGAAAACAGGCGCCGTCTTCCTGATGCGCAAGAGCGATGGCAGCTTCGTGCAATGGAGCGGCAGCATGAACGAGCTGGTGCCGTATCGCGCCCAAACCACGCTTACTGCCGATACCGAAGTGGATCTGTACAGCGGCAAACTCGGCGTCAGCGGTCAGTATCAATTGTTCATCGGCTACCGCAGTGCCGATGGTGTGCTGCGCTACAGTCCGCGGCCGTTTACGCTCAACAGCGATGCGAATCCGGCAGGCAACAATAGCAGCGCACCTTGGCTCTTCAACGGCACCACCTGGCAGAGCAATGTGACTACACCGCCTGCCTGTCCAAGCCCGCTGTTACAGGCACCGCTGGATCTCAGCAAGGTCACGGCCATCCTCTATCCCGGTCAGACACGCGGCGGCGATTACAAATCCCACGGCGGCTTCCGGCTTGATGGAGCAGGCCAGACGAACGCAGTGACCGTCGTGTCATCAATTGAAGGCACAGTCGTCAGCGGCGTGCGCGACACCTTCCACGGTCCCGTGCAGTACGGTTTCCTCATCATCAATTCCTGTGGCGTGGCGATACGCATCGGCCACTTGCTGGAACTGTCACCGAAGTTTGCCGCCATCGCCGACACCTTGCCGCCAGCCACGCCAACCAACACCTTCACCACGTTGTCAGGCCACACCGTCAGCGTGGGTGAACCCATCGGCACTGCCATCGGTCTGCCCGGCAATGTGTTCATGGACTTTGGTGCCTACGATTTGCGTTCACGCAATCCCGCCACGACCCACCGCAGCGGTGAACTGCAGCCCTATGGCATTTGCTGGCTCGATGCCTTGCCTGCAGCCGATAGTGTGCGCGTGCGCAGTTTGCCGGCAGGGGATGGAGCGTCCGGTACTGCCAGCGACTATTGCCGTTAGCGGCAGGCAAGCATC
>JAZKEH010000569.1:0-3167 GCA_040387155.1 Pseudomonadota bacterium
GATAGTCAGCCCGATCCATCAGCATGACAGCGGCGGCTTGCAAGCGGCCGGCGGTTTCCACGTTGATCGGGTCGGGTTTGTAGTCGCCCCAGCTTTGCACGAGGGCGACCGGGGTAACGGACTCTACCGCCGGAAACTCCAGATTCAATTCAGAAAACATGTGTTGCGGTTCGTTGGTGGACAACCACTCCAGCAACAGTTTGGCGGCTTCCGGGTGCTTCGCATGGGTCGTGATACCCGCGCCGGACACATTGACGTGCACACCGCTCTCCGTCTGGTTGGCCCAGAACAGGGCCACCGGAATCTGCGGATCCTTCTGCTGTTCCTGCCCCAGGTAATAGGTATTGACGATGCCGACGTCGCATTGGCCGGCCGCGATGGCCTGGATGATCAGGTTGTCGCTGCTCATCGGGCCGGTCGCGAGGTTGCTCACCCAGCCTTTCACCACGTTTTCAGTGGCGGGCTCGCCGAGGCGATCAATCAGCGTGGCCACCAGGGACATGTTGTAGACCTTCTTGGAAGTACGCAGGCACAGGCGGCCTTTCCATTTCGGGTCGGCCAGCGCTTCATAAGTAGAGAGTTCCGAGGGTTGGACCCGCACGGTGGAGTAAACGATGGTGCGGGCGCGGACGGAAAGGCCGAACCAGCGGCCTTGTGGATCGCGCAGGTTGGCGGGGATGTTGGCATCCAGCGTCGGTGAATTAAGGGGGGTCAGCAGGCCTTTGTCAGCAGCGGACCAGAGGTTGCCGGCATCGACGGTATAAAAGATGTCGGCATAGGTGTCCTTGCCTTCAGCCTGCAGGCGGGCAATCAGGGGGCCTTCTTCACCCGTTTGCAGCTGGACTTCGATGCCGGTCTCTTCGGTAAAACGGTCGAAGATGGGCTTGATCAGGTATTCCTGGCGGGAGGAATAGACGACGACGGGGCCGGCTGGCGTTGCGCTTGGAGTCGCCGCGGCTGCCGTGGCAGTGCCTTCCGGCTGGGCGGGCGCGGCGGAGTTGTTATCCGAGCCTGAGCAAGCGGTCAGCAAAACTCCGAAAAATGCGGTCAGCGCGAGAAGGCGGAATTGCATGGACGGCGGCACCAGAGGACAGGGGGCAAAGATGATAATAATTCTCAATTAGAGCGGCAAGCCCATGGCATGTTTAATTAACGCCCTTTTGACAGGCAGCGCCTGATCCGCCAATCGCAGGCCGGCATTGCGCAACCAACGCACCGCCAGGTCGTCGCTGCCGAAAGCGCGTTTGAACGCCTCCATGCCCAGCATCATGCCGAGGTTGGGGCCCTTGCGTTCGCGCTGATAGCGGCTGAGCGTTTGCAGTGACGCGATGTCCTCGCCCCGCTGCCGTGCTTGCGTCAACACCTGGGTCAGCGTCATTGCATCCGCCAGTCCGAGATTGACGCCCTGACCTGCCAACGGATGAATCGTGTGCGCGGCATCGCCTACCAGCGCGACATTGCGTTTGACGTAGTCGGTCGCATGCTGCTGATGAAGCGGAAACGACACACGGCGTGAACAGCTTTCGATGCGACCCAACTGCGATTCGAAGGCACGTTGCAAGCGCTCAAGAAATTCCGGCTCCGGCATCGCCAGCAGTGTGGTGGCTTGTTCGTTGTCGCAACTCCAGACAATGGAGCTGTAGTGCTGGGAGTCGGCGCCCGGCAGTTGCAACGGCAGGAACGCCAGCGGTCCGCTTTGCAGAAAACGTTGCCATGCAGTGAACTGATGCGGTCGCTCCGTGCGCACGGTGCAAACCAATGCCTGTTGTTCGTAACTCCATTCACGCGTGGTGAAACCGCATTGGCTGCGCACAGCCGAACTGCCACCATCGGCGCCGATCACCAGGCGACAACGGAAAGTTCTGCCGTCATCGCAGCTGACTTCATTGAGATCGCTGCCGTCATTCGCCAGCAATACCGACGCAAGAGTGGTGTCGTTGAACAATTGCACATTGGGGTGCTGCACCAAGGCTGCATGCAACACTGTTGTGACAAGACGGTTTTCGACGATGTGTCCAAGATGGTGGCGATGCACTTCTTCAGCGGTGAAATGAATGGAGCCGGTACCATCGGCGTCCCACACATGCATGTCGCGGTAGGGGCATACACGCAGTGCCGCCAAAGCATCCCAAACGCCGAGCCGTTGCAGAAGCTGTTCGCTGGCCAGTGTGAGCGCACTTACGCGACTGTCGAACTGTGGTTGCGACAGTTCGCCTTGCCAGTGCTCGGGTGGTGCCGCAGCGGGCTGTCCATCAAGCACCGCCAAACGGAAACCGCTTTCAGCGAGCGCCAACGCCAATGTCAGGCCCACCATGCCGCCACCCACTATCACTACATCGTAGCGGAGAATGTCATTGCTGTTGGTCATCAAGGAAACCTCTTGCACCCCTGCTGGTGATGCAGAAAAACAGGTACATTTGCATTGTTTTCGAGCGTTCCGGAAGGTTGATGCAGATGTGTTGCTGCGGATGTTTGATGAAATTGAAAACGGCCAGAATCATAACAGGAAGCCTTTGTTAACCGTATGCGTATTTCCCGACTGTTTACCACCATGCCGCTCAACGCCAACAGTGAATTGGAACTGATTGGTGACAGCGCCCACTATCTCGGCAAGGTACTGCGACTTGCACCAGGCGCCGCATTGAAACTGTTCAATGGTGACGGTTATGAATATCCCGCAACAATTACTGCCGTTACCAAACAGACTGTCAAAGTGACGCTCGGCAGCAGCAGTGCACCTGCTACCGAATCTCCGCTGCATACCGTGTTGGCCTTGGGCATTTCACGCGGTGAGCGAATGGACTATGCGATCCAGAAGAGTACTGAACTCGGCGTATCGGTTGTCGTACCGCTGTTTACCGAACACTGCGAAGTCAAACTGCAAGGCGAGCGCGTGGACAAGCGACAGGCGCATTGGCAGCAGATTGCAGTCAGTGCCTGCGAGCAGAGCGGGCGTGTAAAAGTGCCGTTGATACAGGCGCCACAATCGCTCGCGGAGTGGCTGCCAACAGCTGCAACGACATTAAAGCTTGTACTGGATCATGAAGAGCAAGGCGCCTTGCCTGCAGCGCGTCCTGCGGGTGGTGTCACATTGCTGATTGGGCCAGAGGGTGGTTTGTCATCCGATGAAATTGCGCAAGCCAAGGCGGCGGGCTTCATCGGTATGG
>JAZKEH010000570.1:0-5092 GCA_040387155.1 Pseudomonadota bacterium
AGCAACTGGAAAAACTCGGGCTGGCGATCGAGATTTTGTAGGGAAATTTCCAGAACAAATTGAGCCGTCACAGGCGGGAACTTTTGCCGGTTGTCACTGCCCAACAGAATGCAGCTGACTGTGGCCTTGGTCAGTTGCTGCCTTGAAGTCTCCAGGATGGTCTTTCTCCTGAACGGCCATCCGAACAGGACATCATTGAACCCGCACTGCTACTGGCAGTGCGGGTTTTTTATTGGCAGTGCGGGTTTTTTATTGGCCGCTCGCGCGCATTGTTACTGGCGCTGGATCCAAAGACTGCTGCCAGCAAACCCGTGCCCGCTTTCAAGTCCCAGTGCCGCCTCCACCAGTTGGGGATATTTGAGGAACGCATGGTACGACCCGAAGACCACGCGGAAAGCCGACGAATACATCAACAGCGCCCTCAGCACATACTGCTCATTCCAGCTGCGGAAGTCGTCGATAACCCACTCGCGCGGATAGTCATGCGGGAAAAAGATGTCGTGGATGTGAATATAAACCCCTGGCTGCAGTCGCGGCAGAATTTCAAAAAACAGGTAGTTCACATCGCTGCCGGTTTTTGACACATGCGAGGAGTCAATGAACAACACATCGCCAGCCTGCAAACTGGCGAAGTAATCGAGCGGCACGTCCTCTACTTTCTGCACCAGCAATTCATTGAGTCCTGCCAGCGGCTTCTGCAGAAATTCACGAGGATACGGTTCAATACAGGTGAAGTGGCAACTGTTGTCGAGGAAACGATTATTGATATCTGCTGTCAGCAATGATGAAAAGCCACTGCCGACTTCTATGATGCGGCGCGGACGCAAATGTCGCAGCATCGCGAACAGCACCCTTGGATCGAGCCAGCTGAACTGGGAATTCTGGCTATAGAAGCGATTCAGGTCCGGCGTCTCTTCCAACTCATCCGGGTAGTCATAGTCCTTCAGGAAGCCTGGAAATACCTGTTGCAACAATTCCTGGTGGCTTTGCTCGTTGAGGTCGATGCCGAGAAACGGCGCGTCGCTACGCCAGATGCGTGCAGCATCGGCAGTTACCTGTGCGATGTCGACCAAGGGTGAATAGAAGTGGCCGTAGGGAAAGCCAGGTGGATCAGCAAACAACGGCAGGTCGGATGCCACCTTCGCTGATGCGCGGCGTACATTTCTTTTCAGCCAACTGACAATCGTCATGGGTATCCTTACGTCGTTATAGTAGATAAATCGAAACAGAGCCCGGCAATGGTCTCAGGCACGCGACCGTCTGATCAACTCGTAGGCTTCCTTGATCTCGCCCGTCTTCTTCGTCGCCATGTCCATCATTTCCTGTGGCAACCCTTTCGCGACCAGTTTGTCGGGATGATGTTGCGCCATCAAACGGCGATAGGCTTTCTTGATTTCATCATCAGACGCGCTCTTGTCTACCCCCAACAAGCGGTAGGCATCGGTAAGCTTGATGGCACTGGTATGCGGGCCACTGTGCATATGTTGACTGGCCTGCAACCGGCGCAGGATGCTCTGGAACTCAGCGTTACTGAAACCGAGAATGTGAGCACTCTGCTCCAGCACCCGCTGTTCTGCGGCATGCAGGTTGCCATCAGCAAGCGCGGTGGCCGTGAGGATTTCGAGAAACATCTGCAACAAATGCCCACTGCGATGGCTGGCTGTACGCAATTGCTGCAGCGCTGCTTCAAATGGAAACCCATCGGCCTTACCCTGCGCGAACAAGGCAGTAGCAATTTGTCGCTGTTGCGGGTTCAGCCGCATCTGCTGCATGACCGACTCAGCGACCGCAATTTCTTCCCGCGTCACCAAGCCATCTGCCTTGGACAAATAGCCCATCATGGTGAAGGTGGCAGTAAAGAATGCCGACTGTACTGATTCAACATGATCGGCCGATCCAAGCCGCGGCCCACCACCCATGCCACCGCTGCGTTCGTCGTAATTATGACCCCACGCGGCACCCAGCATTGCACCCAGCGGTCCGCCCAGCATAAAGCCAAGCGTGCCGCCCAAAACCTTGCCCCACCAACTCATTGCAAGCTCTCCAGCAAGGCAAGAAATGCCTGCTCATCGATAACCTTGATACCCAACGCTTCAGCGTTGGCCAGTTTGGAACCAGCGCCAGGACCCGCCACCACGCACGTGGTCTTGGCCGACACTGAACCTGCGACCTTCGCTCCGAGCGCCTGCAGTGCCGCCTTGGCTGCATTACGGTCCATTGCTTCCAGCGAGCCCGTCACTACCCATGTCTGGCCCCCGAGCGGTAGCTTCTCCGGTGGCACGACCGCCAGTTCCTGTGGACTGACTCCCAGGGCCAGCAATTGTTCTATCAACTCGCGATTGAGCGGTTGTGCAAAAAAATTCGCAATGCGGCCCGCGACCACCGGGCCTACATCTGTCACTGTTTCAAGCGTTTCTTCATCCGCCGCCATTACTGCGGCAAGTGAACCAAAATGTCGCGCAAGATTAAGCGCCGTTGCTTCACCAACATCACGAATGCCGAGTGCAAACAGGAAGCGAGCAAGACTTATGTCCTTGCTCTTTTGAATGCCAGCCAGCAGATTCTGCGCGGACTTCAACCCCATGCGGTCGAGATTGGTCAGAGTATCAACATCCAGCCGGTAAATATCAGCCAGTGTTTTGACAAGTCCGGTTTCCACGAGTTGTTCAACCAGTTTGCTGCCAAGACCTTCGATATCCATGGCTGCACGCGATGCAAAATGCAGCAGCGCCTGGATCAGTTGAGCGCGGCAAATCAGTGCCCCGGAGCAGCGCATCAGCACCTCGCCCTCTTCCTGCACAATGGGTGAATCGCAAACAGGACAACGAACAGGCGCGACAATTTCACGACGTCCGGTGAAGACCTCACCCGGTAACGCCGTAACTTCAGCGGAGGCCGTATCCATCTCGTCTGCCAGGGCAGTTTCTGCAAGTGCGTGCGGAGGAACTACCTGGACGATTTTGGGAATGACATCGCCGGCGCGGCGCACAATGACACGATCACCGACGTGAACGCCCAGTCGCCGGACCTCATCCATGTTGTGCAGCGTGGCATTGCTAACCGTCACGCCGCCCACAAATACCGGCTTGAGTCGAGCCACTGGCGTTATGGTGCCCGTGCGACCAACCTGGAACTCGACATCTTCGAGCAGTGTTGTCGCTTCTTCTGCCGGGAACTTGTAGGCCATGGCCCAGCGCGGTGTACGCGAGTTCATGCCGAGTTGCTGTTGCAGCTCCAGGCTATCCACCTTGATGACGACGCCATCAATGTCATAGTCGAGAGAGTTGCGTTGCGCCAACACATCATCGCAGTACGTAGCGCAAGCACCCATGCCCTGGACCTGCAGTCGCAATGGATTCACCGGCAAGCCCCATTCACCGAAGCAGGCAAAAATTCCACTTAGCGCCGCTGGCAACGCACCGCCCTCAACCTGGCCTGTGCTGTAGCAAAACAGCGTCAAAGGCCGCTTCGCTGTCTCACGTGAATCCTTTTGCCGCAGCATGCCGGCAGCGGCATTGCGAGGATTGACGAAGGTGCGCTGCTCGCTCGCTCTTGCCTCGTCATTCATTCGGGCGAAGCTGCTCTTGGTAATGTAAATCTCGCCGCGCACTTCCAGCACTGCAGGCCAGCCGCTGCCTTTCAAACGCAGCGGCACATCCTTGATCGTTCGCACGTTGTGGGTGACGTCTTCACCGGTGGTGCCATCGCCGCGAGTGGCAGCGCGCTCAAGCACACCGTCGCGATACAGCAGACTCACGGCCACACCGTCTATCTTGGGTTCACAGCTGTAGTCGAGTGGCGCAGGAGAATTGAGTCGCTTCTGAATACGTTCCTCGAAACGCTGCAGCTCATCCGCATTGAAGACCTTGTCGAGCGACAGCATCGGGACTGCATGCTTTACTTCAAGAAAGCCACCGAGCGGAATACTTCCAACACGTTGGCTCGGTGAATCGGGCGTAAGCAGCTGTGGGTGTGAAGCTTCAAGATCGAGCAGGCGCGCGAACAGTTTGTCGTAGTCCTGATCAGAAATTTCCGGCGCGTCCTGCTGGTGGTAGCGCTCGTTGTGATAGTCGATGAGTCGCCGTAACTCTTTCAGTTCGGCTGCTACGGCATGGGAGTCCGTCATGGCTCGGCCGTTCCGCTATTTCTTGGACAACAACGACAATTCAAAATCACGGACGCGCTGGCGACAATGCTCAACAGTCTGGCGGGTAAGCACACTGCGACGTTCATCCTTCAGATCACCGTCCATGGCCTCCTTGATGGCATTGGCCGTGGCGAGCATCAGTTCGAACGCCTTCATGTTGCCGTGACGATTCGGCAACTGCACGAAGAAGCTGATACCGGGCGTCGCGAAATCTTCTATGTTGTTTAGTGCGAAGGTGCCTGGCTTGACCATGTTGGCCATGCTGAACATGACGGCGCCGTTGCCGTTAGGCTCGGTGTGACGATGGAAAATGTTCATGTTGCCGAGGCGCAGACCGTAGTGCTGTACTACCGGCAGCAATTCATCGCCATAGAAATAGGTACCGGGTTTTGCCATCACATTGACGATGATGACTTCCTGCGGACCTGGTTCGGCTTCCGGCTCTTCGACGGCAGCATCTTCCTGGAACAATTCGCCCTGATCGATCTTGGCTGGTACCGGCTTGCTGACAGCGGTCTTGTTGCCACCCATGCTGGCCACGGTTTCCCAGAAACCGGGTTTGCTTTCCTTGTTCACAGGTTTCTGTGGCTTTGGTGCTGGCGGTTGTTGAGTACCAGCAGCGGGAGACACCGGAGCCGCTGGAATGAACGCTGGCTGGGGTTCTGGCCTTGCTGCAGGCGGCTGCCTGCGCTCAGCAGCGACTTCGTTTATTTGCGGAGAAACCGGCGGCTGCGGAACTGCCTGCTGCGTAACCGACTGCGTACGCCAGGCCCTGATTTCTTCCTGCTCTTCGTCAAGGAAGGCTTCCATCCCGGCTTCGTCCAGCGAAGACGTAAATGCATCAGCGGGTTCAACATCGCCGGCTGGTGCTTCGCCAAAGCCCGGCTCTATGCGTGGCTCACTGGGTGGTGGTGGCCGCTGGAAATGGCTTGCCGCCAGCCGATA
>JAZKEH010000571.1:0-2407 GCA_040387155.1 Pseudomonadota bacterium
GACCACCCACCTGCACAGCACGCACGGGTTTGCCCGATGCTGTGCCACCACCAAAATCGTTGATCAGTTGACCTAATGTGAGGCCAAAAGCCTTTTCAACAAGGCCACCTTGTTTGATGTTGCCGCCGAGTTGAAATGGCATCGTGCCGCGCGAACGGCCCATGCCGAAATTGGCGTAATGCTTCGCGCTTTTTTCCATGATGACCGGAATGGTGGTCAGAGAGATGACGTTGTTGACTACGGTGGGCTTGCCAAACAGCCCTTTCAGCGCCGGCAATGGCGGTTTGAAACGGATCTGGCCGCGGCGACCTTCCAGCGATTCCAGCAGCGAGGTTTCTTCGCCGCAGATGTAGGCGCCAGCGCCCATGCGAACTTCGAGCTCAAAAGCCTTGCCGCTGCCAGCGACGTTGCTGCCGAGATAGCCGGCAGCGCGCGCATTGGCGATGGCTTCGAGCAAAATGGTTTGGGTCAGTGGATATTCGGAGCGCAGATAAACAAAGCCCTTGGTAGCGCCAACGGCGATGCCCGCGATCGTCATGCCTTCAACGAGGGACAGTGGATCGCCTTCCATGATCATGCGATCGGAGAAAGTACCGCTATCGCCTTCATCAGCGTTACAGACGATGTATTTCTGCGTATCAACGGCATCCATCACCGTCTTCCACTTGATGCCGGTCGGGAAGGCTGCACCGCCGCGACCACGCAGACCGGAGTCGAGTACTTCCTTCACAATTTCTGCGCCGGAAAGTTTCAGTGCGTTCTGTAAGCCGACGAAGCCGCCGAGCTTTTTGTATTCTTCAACCGAGGTGGCTGCGATCAGACCAGCGCGAGCGAAGGTCAGACGTTCCTGGTTTTTGAACCAGGGCAGTTCATTGACATTGCCGAGCGCGAGCTTGTGCTGGCCGCCGCTAAGGAAATTCGAGTCGAACAATTCCGGAATGTCTTCGAGTTGTACCGGGCCATAGCCAACGCGGCCAGCAGCAGTTTCAACTTCAACCAATGGTTCGAGGAAGCAAGCGCCACGTGAGCCGTTGCGCACGATTTCAATTGGCAGGTTGCGGTATTTGGCTTCCGTGGTGATTGCATCAACAAGCAATTCAGCACCCAGGGAAGAAGCAGTGGTTTCGCGCGGGATGTAGATACGTGTCGTCATCTCATTTACTCCCTGCTGCTTTGCTGACCAGCGCAGTGGTCAGCTTCTTGAATGATTCAGCAGTCACACGACCATAGGTCTGCTTGTCCACCATGATGTTGGGCGAGCAGGCGCAGTTGCCGAGACAATACACCTTTTCCAGCGTGAAGTTGCCATCGGCTGTCGTTTCATGAAAACCACAACCGAGCTGTTGCTTGATCGAAGCGGTCAAGGCTTCCGACCCCATCGCCTGACAGCTTTCCGCCTGGCATACACGAATGGTGTAACGACCTGGCTTGCTGCGACGAAAGTCGTGATAAAAACTTGTCACGCCATGCACTTCAGCGCGTGAGAGATTGAAGAGCTTCGCCAGCATTGGCATTGCTGCCTCGTCGACATAGCCGAAAGTGGCCTGCAATTTGTGAAGAGCGTTGATCAACGCCCCCGGCTGGTCTTTGAACTCCTGCACAACATTGGTGGCGAGTTCGAGCGTGAATTCCTGCAAGACAGCAGGACTGGCAGTTGGCATCATGGAATTGGTATCAAAAAAGGGTTCAATTTCAGAGTGTTACTGTGACCGAACCGGTTGGTTCGGCGGCGCATTCTAGCACGCGAATTTTACAGCCATCAATCCAAAAAGTCTCGGAGAGATCACTACTTGCACAAGACTTCCACTGGATCAATTACGACCGGCGGCCAAGTTGGCTACAGCTGTGAAGTTCAGGGCGAAAACATCAGCAATACATTGCCCCGGATGCCGTTCTTGACCCCTACATAGCCCGAGGGAACCAGCAGGCGTTTGCCAACCACTACCGGACCCGCGGCCCCCAGCGATCCGCCGTTGCCTTCGCCACCATTAATCGGGGAGAAAGTGACGGCGGTGTTGTATTGCCAGAGCAGCTTGCCGTCTGCAGTGGAGAGGATACGAAGGACTCCGTCCCACCCACCTGATAGCAGCAAATCACCGCTGACGGTCAGAGGACCGTCCTGTCCGGGGTGTTTGGCCTGGTCGGCTGCGGGCGACATTTCGGTAAACCACACTTTGGCGCCATCAGCGATACGCACTGCGGCGACGCCACCGGAACCGAGACCGAAATAGGCATTCACCCCATCATTGGCGCCGCCCCAGATGACCTTGCCGCCAAATTCTGTGGTGTTTTCGACCAGCGCCGTCTTCCAGAGCATGGTGCCGCCGGCCAGCGAGAACGCGCGGATCCAGCCGCTCTTCTGGCCGGCGACCAAAAAGTCCGTACCGCCTGCGGAGACCAGCATGGC
>JAZKEH010000572.1:0-2280 GCA_040387155.1 Pseudomonadota bacterium
CGTTTGATGTGGAAAACAAACCAGCTCCCACCGGCGAAATGTTTGCGCTAGATCCAGGCCTTACCGAGTGGGCATTCCAGCTGACGAAGGACATGGTCTTGCCAGATATCGAATCGCTGGCTGCCACCCGCAATCTTTACACCGAGCATCCAAATGCACAGAAGCCGCCGTTTGTGCTGAAGGGCGACAATCTCGCCGCCATGACCTTCTGGCACGGCACGATGATGAACGACTGGGCCAATCAATGGGTCGATTACTGGACTGACGGCCAGGGCGAATTCGTGTCATCCGCGATGGAAGAAACCGGCACGCTGCAATCGCTGACGTACCTGGCCAATGCCGGCAAGGTCGATCTGCAACGCGCGATGGTGTTACGCACAGCCAGCAATTACACAATGCAGCCGCCCGGTGTTACCGCCGCGGAAAATCTGCTTAAAGAAAACGAAGGTTATGCCGGCCTCGAAGCCGCCGTAGAGTCAGCCTATCTGGTTGGCTCCAAAGTGATTGATACGTTGACTGCCCGCTGGGACATTTATCAGGATCGCCTCCCCACTGTCGCCGACATCGAGTAAGTGGCGCGCATGAACGCCGTTGCCTTCACTGCGCCTCACAAAGTTGCTGCCAGCATTGGCTACGCCATGCTGGAACAGGGCGCGAGTGCGATTGATGCAATGATCGCAGCAGCGGCTGCCATCACGGTTGTCTATCCGCACATGAACAGCCTTGGCGGTGACGGCTTCTGGCTGATTCACCGCAAGGGCCGTCCACCGATTGCGATCGACGCCTGCGGCACCGCCGCCATGCTTGCCAATCTTGATTTCTATCGCCACGAGTCAGCGATTCCGTCGCGCGGTGGCAAGGCAGCACTGACGATGGCTGGCACGCTCGACGGCTGGCGTTGCGCGCGTGAGTTCGCTGCTTCGATGGATACAACGCCGTTCACGCTGGCGGAGCTGCTGGAGCCGGCGATCCGGTTGGCGGAGCAGGGCATCACGGTCACCAACAGTCTGCAGACGGCAAGCGAGAAAGTTGCCGAATCAATGCAGAACCTCAATGGGTACCAGAGCGTGTTCTGTCCGTCAGGCCGCACACTGAGAGCCGGCGAAACCTTTTGCAATCCCGGGCTTGGCCGCTTTATGCGCAAGCTCAGCGTCAACGGCCTCAGTGATTTCTATCGTGGCGAACTTGCGATGGAAATGGCGCAGTGGCTTGAACTGGCTGGCAGCCCGCTGCGGCTTGCGGATTTTGCGACTTACCAGGCGAAGGTAGTGGAACCGCTGCAACTGGCCATCAAGGGCGCCACCTTGTACAACCTGCCGCCACCCACGCAGGGCCTGGCCTCGCTGTTGATCCTCGCGTTGTACGACCGTGTCCATCAACACCACAAGCCCACGAGCGAAGCCGCCGACATTCATTTGCTGGTGGAGTGCTGCAAGCAAGCCTTCCTTGTGCGCGATCGTGTTGTCACAGATCCATCACGACTGGCGCCTGATTGGCTTGAAACATTCAGTGCAGAAAAGCTGGACCAGATGGCGGCAGCCATCACCAGCGCTGCTTCACCATGGCCTCGCACTGCCAACCCCGGCGATACCGTGTGGATGGGCGCGCTCGACAGCAAGGGTTGCATGGTCAGTTTCATCCAGAGTGTGTACTGGGAATTCGGTTCCGGTCTCGTGCATCCCGACTACGGTGTGCACTGGAACAACCGCGGTCTCAGCTTCTCGCTCGATCCCGCCAACCTCAATGCCTTGAAGCCGGGCTGCAAACCATTTCACACACTGAATCCAGCGTTCGCCATTTTTGATGATGGCCGTCGCCTGAGTTACGGCACGATGGGCGGCGAAGGTCAGCCGCAAACGCAAGCGGCGGTATTCTCGCGTTATCACTATCGCCAGCAATCGTTGCAGTCCGCGATCAGTCGTGGCCGCTGGTTGCTCGGCCGCACCTGGGGCGACAGCAGTCACGACCTGAAACTGGAAGCCGATCTCGCCAACGACATCGGCGCCGATCTGCATGCGCGCGGTCATCAGTTCCGCACGGTGCCAGCGCACAGCGAAATGATGGGCCATGCCGGCGCCATCGCCCTGTATCCGGATGGCACTGCCGAAGCCGCCACCGATCCACGCAGTGACGGTGCTGCTTTCGCGCGGAGTACGCAGCGTGAGTGAGTGGCTGCCGATTCTGTTGATGCTGATTGTCACCGGCGCTGTCGGCGGCATTCTTGCCGGCTTGCTCGGTGTCGGTGGCGGCATTGTCATCGTGCCCGTGCTGTTCATGATC
>JAZKEH010000573.1:0-6113 GCA_040387155.1 Pseudomonadota bacterium
TCGGGCGGCCTGGGTGGCTTCACCAATACGACGGCAATCAACCTGGCCGCCACGCTGGTCATCGTTGATCCCGATGGCTACGTCTGGGACAAAACGCCATGGCAATTAACCTGCTCGGCGCGCGTTGCCTGTGGCGGCGCTTCCATCAGCTCCATCACAACCGATGCACTGAAAAGCTACCCGGGTACCTGGAAATTCCTCGTCGTGGATGAGGCTGCCAATACCTTGCTGCTGACCAAGACGCTTACCGTGACGACGACACCGGTCGTCAACAGTGCGCCGATTGCGTCGTTTACAGCGGCGGCCGGCAATACCAGTACCAAGGTCGTGTTCACCATTGCTGCCACTGACGCTGAGAACCAGAACATCACGGCGATCTGGCATCCGCCCGGCAGATTCGATCGTGACGGCGATCGCATTTTCGATATCGACATCACGGAACCAGTCGGCACCGATGGTGTGGCTGTGCAGACCATCGATTTTACGGTGGCGGGCACCTACACCTTGTTTGTTGAACTGCTGGATAGCGGTGCCCGCTACAACGGTTCCATTCCTGGCTCAAGTTCCGCGGGTGATGGTTTCAGCAACCTGCTGCGTTTCACGGTCAACCTGCCGCTGAATGGTGTCAACGGCGGGGTCACGATGTTTGCCCAACATCCGGTGCCGACGACGGGTGGCTCGGGTGGCAACACCGGTGGCAGCGGCACGACCTCTACGCAAACGCTGCAGGCGGTTGCGGGTGCACAGGTGTTCAGCAGCGTCAGCACGGGCGGCACCACGACGGCTGTATTCAACATGGGGGCATCAAAGGACAGTGGTGTCACCAAGTCCACCAACTTCAAACCGGGTGACAGCATCATTGTTGCCGGTTCGGTGGTTCCCCAGGTCGCCGACCTCAACAAGAGCGCTGACATTTACGTGGTCGTGCGGATTGGTGACAACAACTGGTTCTATCGCGACAGCAGCGGCGCTTTCCGGCCGTGGAACCGTTTTGTCGTCGATCTGAAACCGGCAATGACAACTACAAGTCTGCAGAGTGGCGCTGCTGTCGAGATCTACAAGGGTCCTGTTGGCACCGGTACTTACTATGCGTTTATTGGTTACAAGCTGACAGGCAGCAATGTGCTGCATTACACGCCGGTGCCCATGCAATTGAACGTGAACTAGGGCACCGCGCCAGCGTATGGAGACTTTGTTCTGGCACGACTACGAAACTTTTGGTGCGGATCCGCGGCGTGATCGCGCCTGCCAGTTCGGCGGCATACGCACCGATCTTGAATTGAATATCGTTGATGATCCGGTGCAGTTCTACAGCCGGCCAGCGCCGGATTTCCTGCCTGATCCCATCTCCTGCGCAATCACCGGCATTACACCCCAGCATGCGCTGCAGCATGGCTTGAGCGAGGCTGAGTTCTGCATGCGCATCGCGCGTGAAATGGCAGAGCCGGCGACGTGCAGCGTGGGTTACAACAGTCTGCGCTTCGACGATGAAGTGACGCGTCACCTGCTGTATCGCAACTTTTACGATCCCTATGAGCGAGAATGGAAACAGGGCAATTCACGCTGGGACCTGATCGATGTGCTGCGCATGACGCAGGCACTTCGACCGGATGGCATCGAGTGGCCACTGCATGAAGATGGCAGTCCGAGCTTCCGATTGGAATCGTTGACGAAGGCCAACGGTATTGAACATACCGCTGCCCACGATGCGCTGGCCGACGTGCATGCCACACTTGCAATGGCGCGCTTGGTGAAGCAGAAGCAACCCAAGCTCTATGATTTCCTGTTTCAACTGCGCAGCAAGCATCGTGTACTCCCGCTGCTTGATCTGGTGAAGCAAGAGCCGGTGCTGCATGTGTCGCGCATGTTTCCAGCGAGTCGCGGTTGTCTGGCGCTGGTGTTGCCGCTTTGCCGGTTGCCCGGCAATCCCAACGGCGTCGTTGTGGTTGATTTGCTGGCGGATACCGCCGACTGGCTGACACTGCCGGCCGACGAACTGCGTCGGCGCTTGTTCCAGACCTCCGCAACGCGGCCGGAAGGGCAGGCACGGATTCCACTGAAGGCAGTGCACATCAACCGATGTCCGGCACTTGCGCCAATATCAGTGCTTACCGAGTCGGTAATTACCCGTTATCAGCTGGATTTGCCGCTCGTGCAGGAACGCCGGCGCCAGATCATGGCTGACCTTGCCTTGGTAGAACGGTTGCAACTGGTATTTGCCGATCCCGAATATGCCGCGATAACCGATCCCGAGCTGATGCTCTACAGCGGCAGTTTTTTTGGCGAGCATGACAAGCGTGTCATGCAGCGCATTCGTGAAGGCAGGCCGGAAGCGTTGGCGGGCTATAGCAAGGAACTACGCGATGCACGCTTGCCCGAAATGTTGCTCCGCTATCGCGCGCGTAATTTTCCGGCGACCTTGTCAGCTTCCGAACAGGAACAGTGGAAGTCTTACTGCCAGCAACGACTGCGTGGTGAATTACCGGGCGCTGGAGTCAGTCTGCCGGAGTTTGAACGGATACTTGTTGCGGAAGCGGAGCGTATCGGTGAACCGCTTGCAGCCACGTTGCGACAGTATGCTGACTCTGTGCTGCAACAGTGCGGTTTGCAGCGCGTCTGACAGGATTCAGCTGGCCAGTCCAAGTCGTACAGCAATCAACGTCAGCTCGGCTCGGTTGTTGATGCCGAGCTTGCCATACAGCGATTTCACATACCCACGCACGGTTTCCACTGCAATGCCCAGGGCATCAGCCCCCTGTTCTATCGTGTAACCCTTGCTGAGCAGAATCAGCACTTCGTGTTCACGCGTTGTCAGTTTGTACTGGGACAGTTCAGTCCCTTGCTGGTTGAAATGGCTGATCAGGCGGCGCGAGGTAGCGGCTGAAATCGCCGGACGGTCCTGCTGCAGGCCGAGCAGATGGCTGATGATCTTGTCCTTGTCCTGGTCTTTCAGGATGTAGCCCTGCGCACCGGCCTTCAGCGCGGCAAACAGATTTTTGTCATCGTCATAGATGGTTGCGACCACCACCTGGCAATCGGGGGTGCGACTGCGCAAGGTGCGGATCAGCTCCATGCCGTCGCCATCCGGCAGGCGCAGATCGATCAGCGCAAGGTTGAATTGATGCGCGCGCAGTAAACGATCGCCTTCGGCAAACGTTTCAGCACTGTGGATCTGATAGGTGGGGAAGGCTTCGGACAGGCAGCGGGTCAGCCATTCACGCGCGTCAGGATTGTCTTCTACCAACAAGGCAAGGCCTGTGGACTGCATGGATTGCTAACCTGGATCTTGATCGGTCATGAAAGGCTCATGACGGGTGGATGGAACATGGGGTCAAGGTTGCACCTTACTGAGGAACAAGCGCCGCAGACAACCCTTTCGGGGGGATAGCCAAAACTTTTTTCACTTTAGAATTCCTTTTCGCATTTTGGGCCAAATTTGAGACGGCAGGGCATGACCACGGGCGGGCCATCGGTGTTAAAGCATACGTTCAGCAGACCGTTCTTAAGAGAATGTCTGCTCGTTCTGCTGTGGCTGGCACTGTCAGGGTGTGCGCAGCAACCGGAGGTTTCCAACGTTCGGGAGGTCACGACCTTTGAGTACGTGATCAATGACAGCCAGACGCCACCTTCTGCCAGTGCAGACTGGCAGCCTTTCACATTGCCATTGGCCACCCGCCTGCCGGAGCCGGCCAGCAGCAATCTGGTGTACTGGTTCCGCACCTCGCTTGAACGGCCGGCCGGTTCTGCGCTGCAAGGCGTGTATCTGTATCGCTACAACAAATCCGTCGATCTCTATTTCAACGGCGACTATGTAGGCGGCGACACCCACAAGCCGGGCTGGAACACGGCCGCGTGGAATCATCCGACGCTGCTGGCGATCCAGAGCGCCAATTGGCGCAGCGGCAGCAATGAATTGCACATACGCCTGCAAACCAGCCGCATGGGCGGGGTTTTTGCCGGCATGTTGGCCGGGGATTACGCCGCGCTGCAGCCGTTGTACGAGCAGCGCTATTTCCGCCAGGTGACGCTGAACGAGTGGTTGCTGAGTTTCGGTGTACTGGTGACCTTGTTGTCGCTGCTGCTGTGGGCGTTGCGGCGCCAGGAAAGCCTCTATTGGCAGTTTGCGTTGGTATCGACCTGCTGGATGCTGATCACCTGGCACATGGTCGCGTACTACCAGCCGCTGTCGGATCGCTGGTGGCTGCCAGTGGTACACATGGGTATCGATGGCTGGATCTTCTCGCTCAGCTTGTTCATGGCGAGCTGGTTCGGCTTGCAGCGACTGCGGCAGCTGCGATTGCAGGCTGCTTTGTTTGTCATTGGTTGTGCCTGGCATGCGCTGATGTGGTTGCCGTACTGGTGGTTGTCGGCCTATCTGCTGCATTCGATCGGGATCGTCTTCGTGCTGTTGCTGCAATATGCGGGCATTCGCCGCAGCTTGCAGGAACGCGGGCAATTGTCGGTGCTGGCATTGATCGTCTTCATCCAGGTGCTGTGCTACTTCCACGACCTGTATGAGCTGGTGTTGGTGCAAGCGCCTGATTGGCTGGGCTCCTATCACTGGACGCCGTTGGCGTTTCCGTTGATGCAGGGCATCTTCCTGGTGGGACTCATCCGGCGCTTTATAGGTGCGCTGAACGTCGCCGAAGGTGCCAACCAGATGCTGGAAGTGCGTGTGACCGAAGCGCGTCAGCAACTGGAGACTGCCTATGCGCAGGCGCGTGAAGCAGAAATGCTGAAAGCCGCCGATCAGGAACGCAGCCGCATTTACCGCGATCTGCACGACGACGTCGGATCCAAACTGTTGTCGATAGCCCACGCTGGCCGCGATACGCGCCTGGGGGGGCTGGCATCAGCGGCGCTGGAGAGCCTGCGGGAGGCGGTTGCACGGGTGAATAATCCGGAAACCAGCTTCGGCGACTTCCTGCAGGCGCTGCAGGAGGAGATGACGCTCAGGCTAGGCAGCCTGGGGGTGACTCTGCAATGGAGCCAGCCAGAGCAGGGGCTGGAATGGATGCTGGACTCCGGCCAGCACCACCATTTGAGCCGCATCTTCCGCGAACTGGTCAGCAACGTTATCCGTCATTCGGGTGCGACCGAAGTGGCGTTTGCCGTGCGCCAGGTCGGCGACAGTTGGCAATTCACCCTGGCTGACAACGGCGGGGGCATGGCGCCGGGCCAGCCAGCCGGCAACGGCTTGCAGAATCTGCGGACACGAACCGCGGAGCTGGGTGCCCACATCCAGTGGAACAATCGTCCGCAAGGCGGGGTGCTGGTCAGTCTGGCCCTGGCGGAGGCACCCTCCACCACCGGTATTGCCGCTCCCTAAGGCTGGCGTTATTGCATAGAATCGGCGCCTGTTCTGGCTGCCGGTCCCACCCATGCACGACTTTGACGATATACGCCCCTACCATGATGGAGAGGTACGAGGGGTCGTGCATGGATTGCTGGAGGATCTGGAACTGTCGCGTGCCCTTGGCAAGTTTCACTTCCCCCGTGCCTATCGCTGGTTTCCCGGCCCGGTGACCCGTCTGGTGCAATCCGCGCTGAAGCAGGAATTACGCAATGCGGCGAATGTGCACGACGTCCAGACTGTCATTGAGAAGTACCTCGACAAGCTGATTGAAACCACCACCGACGGCCTGACCCACAGCGGCCTCGACCGCCTCAGCGCCAACACACCCTATCTGTTCATCAGCAACCACCGGGACATCACGATGGACCCTGCGCTGGTCAACTACATGCTGTACCACCATGAATTCGACACGCTGCAGATCGCCATTGGCGACAACCTGCTGAAGCGACCCTTCATCGCCAAGCTGATGAAGCTCAACAAGAGCTTCATCGTCAAACGTTCGATGCAAGGCCGTGACAAGCTCGCTGCAAGCAAACAGCTGTCTTGCTACATCACGCACTGCATCAGGACCAACCAGAATGTGTGGATCGCCCAGCGCGAAGGCCGCGCCAAAGACGGCGTAGACAAGACTGAGTCGGCGGTCATCAAGATGCTTCACCTGTGTGGACGCGATGAAAAGCTGTCACTGGCCGAGGCTGTCAACGAGCTGCACATCGTGCCGGTGGCAATTTCGTATGAATACGATCCCTGCGATCTG
>JAZKEH010000574.1:0-4708 GCA_040387155.1 Pseudomonadota bacterium
TCGCTCGGATGATGTACTGGATGCTACGTCGCGACCATACGGTTAAACCGTGCTAAACGCCGGGGAATATACCTGATGACAACCACAGCCTATCCGCGCTGGATTTCAAACTTGTCACGGATCGTGCTGTACCAGTTGCCGGCAAGACGACCAACAGGATCAAGTTTTTCGAAATCAATGCGACCATTCTGGTAGATGCTGTCATCGATCAGGATGTGGCGGATTTCGCCAAGTATCAGATTGCCGGAGCCAGGTTCGTTGCCAAAGCTGATCACGTCATGCAGTGTGCATTCAAACACCAGCAAAGCTTCCTTTACGTACGGCGCATCCACATGCGGCGCTTGTGCGGGCACCAGGCCTGAGTAGGCAAACTCGTCTTCTTCCGGCTCCAGCGTTGCCGAGCTCTTGCTCATTTGTGTTACCAGCGCATGACTCGCCGCGTTCAACGTAAACACGCGCGTATCGAGAATGTTCTGCAGCGTATCCTTCTTGCGGCCATCGGTACGCGGAATGCTCGAGAAGCCGATGATCGGTGGCTTTGAACTGAAGCAGTTGTAGAACGAAAACGGTGCCAGGTTGTTGATGCCACTGATGCTGCGCGTGCCAACCCAGGCGACCGGACGTGGTGCTACGCTGCCGATGAGTATGCGATAGATGTCGGCATGCGGAAGTTGGGCGGCGTCGAGAATCATGAAGTGTTCCGGTTAATTGAAAGTCAGGGTGAAGCAGGTGCCGGCTGCTGGCGCCGAGGTAACGGCTATTCTGCCACCGTTCAGTTGTACGATTTGTTTGACCAGGCTCAGGCCAATGCCGCTGCCGCCGCGCTTCGTCGTGAAGAACGGAATGAAAATGCTGTCGATAATGTCGGGCGCGATGCCGCAGCCGTTGTCTTGCACATCAATGATCACGACTCCGCCTTCGACCAGTTTGGCTGACAAAGTGACGCGCGGCGACGCAACACCGGCCACGGCATCGAAGGCATTTCTTATCAGGTTGATAAGCGCCTGCTCCAGCAAGTCCGCATCGGCATGCAGCGTGAGATTGGTGGGCTGACAAGTGCACAGCAACTTGATGCCCACTTCGCGCGCCTGCTCCTGTAGCAGTTCTTGTACGCTGTGCAGCAGACTGGCGACGTCGAACATGCGTGGTTGTGGCGGTGGCAAGCGCGTCAGCGTGCGATAGCTGTCAACGAAGCGCATCAGGCCGGCGCCGCGTTTGCCGATGGTGGTGGTTGCACTGCCGGCGTCTTCCAGCAATCCGAGTGTGGTTGGCGCGGCATTGTCAGTCTGCGCGAGTTCATTGCGCGCTTCACTGATATAGCGGCTGGCGGTGTCGGCCAGCGAGGTCAGTGGAGTAATTGAATTCATGATCTCGTGCGTCATGACGCGGATCAGGTTGTGCCAGGCTTCCAGTTCGCGGCTTTCAAGTGCACTGCGAATGTCGAGCAGGCTCACCAGCTTGTGTTGTTGTCCCTTGCTGCGCAGCACTGTGCACGACAGTCGCAGATCAAGCCCGGTCGATAGTCGCTGGATCTGCAACGATTGTTCCTGGCCAGGTTCAAGCAACGACAAGGCAGCAGCGAATTTTTCGGAGATGATCGTGAGTTGGCGCGCATGGTTCAGTTCCTTGAGACCGAGCAAACGCAGGCAGGCGAGATTGGCTAGCGTGATATGGCCATCTTCGTGCAGGCAGAACACACCGATTGGCAGTTGCTGCACAAAGGCTTGCAGGTAGGTAGCCTGCACTTCCTTGTCGCTGCGTTCGTTGCGCAGTCGCTCAAGGACGCCATCGAAGGCGCTGCCCAGATTCTGGAAGCCGGCATAGCCGGAAATGTTACGGAAGGACTGTGAAAAATCACCATGCTGTACGGCGCCGAGAAAACGGGCGAGTTCGTGGTTGGTGTGGTTGATGTGACGGATGAGTCCAGTGACTTGCGCCATCAGCAGCAAGCTCAGCGTGAACAGCGTTGCGTAGTAGCCAGGATGGGTAAGGCACCACGCCAGCGCGGACAAAGTCAGCAACAGGCCACCGACATGCAACAGCACCCGCAGGTTAAAGCCCATACTTCTCCAT
The DNA here is from genome assembly GCA_040387155.1 of Pseudomonadota bacterium. Classification (GTDB taxonomy): domain Bacteria; phylum Pseudomonadota; class Gammaproteobacteria; order Pseudomonadales; family Pseudohongiellaceae; genus CAILUG01. Next base: position 2,074 of record JAZKEH010000574.1, read on the forward strand.
GCGCCTGTACAGCGACGTGCGCGTGAGGCCGAGTTCACGTGCCGCATGGCTTATATTGCCTGCGTGTTTGCGCAAAGCATTTTCAATCGCGCCTTGTTCGAGCTTGTCGAGATTGAGCTCAGCATGACCCGAGGCAACTGCATTGTCGGCCGGGTCGGTCATGGCGGTAGCAGCCAGCAGGATCTCGCTTGCCTGCAGATATTCGTCCTGGCCCATGATCATCGCGCGTTCGATGGCATGGCGCAGTTCGCGCACGTTGCCAGGCCAGCGGTAGTTGCCAAGTTGTTCCAGCAAGCGCGAGTTCACTTTGCGCTTTGGCAAATTGTGCCTGCGTGCGTAGTGATCAATGAAATGGTCGAGCAACAATGCAAGGTCACCGTTGCGCTCGCGCAGCGGCGGCAAGGTCACTTCCACCGTATTGATGCGATACAGCAGGTCTTCGCGAAAACTGCCGTCCCGAATCATCTTGCGCAGTGGCATGTTGGTGGCGCACAGCAGGCGCACATCAATGTTCACCGGCACATTGGAACCTACCGGCAGCACCTGCCGCTGTTCCAGCACACTCAGCAACTTGCCTTGCAAATGCAGCGGCAGGTTGCCGATTTCATCGAGAAACAGGGTGCCGCCCGAAGCTGCCTGCAGGCGTCCAATGCGATCGGTCGCCGCGCCGGTGAAAGCGCCTTTCTTGTGGCCAAACAATTCGCTTTCAAACAGTGACTCGGCGACCGAACCCAGATCCACGCTGATGAACACTTCATCTGCGCGCTTCGACAAGCGATGGATCTCGCGCGCCACTACTTCCTTGCCGGTGCCGTTCTCACCGAGGATCAATACATTGGCCGTGGTCGGCGCCACGCGACTGATCGCGGTATGGATGTCGCGCATTGTCTGCGACTCACCAATCAGCGACGACGCGGCGCTCGCCACCGGTTGCAGTTCGCGCTCGCGCGATTTGAGGTGCTGCACTTCAGCACGCGACTGCCGTAACCGATACGCCGCGCCCACCGTCGTCAGCAGGCGATCGTTCTCCCATGGCTTCAATACAAAATCAGCAGCGCCCTGTTTGAAAGCGCGCACTGCAGTATCGACAGAACCGTAGGCTGTCATCAGTACCACTTGTGCCTGCGGCTGTTGCTGCAGGATCTGGCCGAGCCAGTGCAGACCTTCAGCGCCGCTGTTGGCACCGATCGAGAAATTCATGTCGAGCAAGACCACATCCCACTGCTGTTGCTGCAACTGCGCGGGGATCAGTGTCGGATCATCGACCGTGGTCACCTGGCCATAGTGTCGCTTCAGCAGAAGCTGTGCGGCGGTAAGAACGTCGGGATCATCATCAATGATGAGTATGTTGCCAGTTGCTGTCATGAGTGGGAGCAGGGCGGGACATCGTTGAAAGTGCCCGCAAGCGTACACTCCGGCTTGCGCCGGGCACAACACTCAACCATCGCGGGGTTGCAGCGGTGTATCCAGCACCAGTTGATAGAACGCCAGGTCCAGCCAGCGGCCAAACTTGAATCCGACCTGCGGCAGGGTGCCAACGCGCTGGAAGCCGAGTTTTTCATGCATGGCAATGCTGGCGCCATTGGCGAGATCAACGCCACCCATGATTACGTGATAGTGCTGGCCGCGGGCAAGTTCGATCAAATGCCTCAGCAACAGCGGCCCCAGTCCTCTGCCGCGATGATCCTTGTGGATGTAGAGCGAGTGCTCGATGGAGTATTTGTAGGCGGGCCGCTCGCGAAACGTGCCGTATGTCGCGAAGCCGAGCAGCGTGTGCTTGTCATCCACCAAACCGATCACCGGAAAGTTGCCACGTTCCTTGCCTGCAAACCACTCCTGCATGAAGGCGGCGCCACGCGGTTGGTACTCGTAGATGGCAGTTGAATTGGCGATGGCCTCGTTGAAAATCGCAAGAATGGCGTTGGCATGATCAGCGTGGTTGCAGTTCACAAGTTGCATCGGCGGCTCCTACAACACCAGCGTCATGAACACGCTGTTCGGATCAGGCCCATAGCCTTCAAAGGGCGGGCATTCACAGAAGCCGAAATCAGCGTAGAGCTGACGAGCAGCAGCAAAATACGCCATCGAACCGGTTTCCAGGCTTAGTTGCCGGTAACCGCGCTGTTTTGCTTCATCGATGATGTGGTGCAACAACAGTGAAGCAACGCCACGGCGCCGATACGGCATGGCAGTGCGCATGGATTTGATCTCTCCGTGCGCCGCATCGATCTGCCGCAAGGCGCCGCAACCGGCCAATTCCCCGTGGTTACCTGCGTTGTTCCCCAAGGTGTTCCACACGGTCCAGAAAGTAATGTCCGGCTGTCGCAAGCCATCGAGATCAAGCGCATGCACGCTTTCGCGTGGCGAGGTGGCGTGCATGTCGCGGAGGTGCTCAGACAGCAACGCAGCAATCTCACTGCCACGCAAATCATCAAGACGGATGTTCATGGCGGGTCATCAGGTCATTGGATCATCAGGTAATTGGAAGCAGGCATCATGCAGAATAGGGCGTTTCACGTTCATGCACGTTGCGAGTCTGGTCGATTTTGGCCGCAATGCCAAAGGCAGTGGCCAGTTCGTTCAAGCGCTTGTCACGCGTCCACAGCGTGCAGTTGCCTTCGATGGTGACTGCCGC
>JAZKEH010000574.1:4718-5250 GCA_040387155.1 Pseudomonadota bacterium
ACGCTCTGACCGGGAGGGAAAAGGACTTCGACCAGCTGGATATTGTTGTCGATACTGCTTGCTGGTGACAGATTGCGCCGACGATAGCCAGAAGCGGGGTCTTTCCATTCCAGTTGATCCTGGCGGGGACTTAACGGGCTGGGGGCTGCAGTGGCTGTCGTGGTGTCGTCGAACAGCGAGGCGAGCGTAATGTCGAGCGCGGCTGCCAGTTTGTCCAGGACAATGGCAGTTGCATTGCTTTCACCGCGTTCAATCAGCGAAATCATCGACCGACTGACACCACTTTGCTCAGCCAGTGCATCAAGCGACAGCGAGCGCAACGAGCGCAGTTGGCCGATACGGGCAGCCAGTCGTTGATTCAGCGTGCTCTCATTGTCGGCAGTGTTGCTGCCTGCGTTGGTTTTTTTGGATTCTTTCATAATGGAGGATATTTCCATTATGTTAGATATGCTGTCAACAGCCCGAATCGGGATCAGGCAGAGTAGGGCGTTTCACGTTCATGCACGTTGCGGGTCTGGTCGATTTTGGCCGC
>JAZKEH010000575.1:0-6360 GCA_040387155.1 Pseudomonadota bacterium
CTGCTCGATCCGGATCCAAGGGCTGGCGAAGAACTGGCAGCCCAACTCGAGAATCTCGGCTTTCCCTGTCGTCTCGCGCATACCGAAACGGAACTGCACAAGCTGGTCAAAGCGGTGACCCCGCTCGCTGCCGTGCTCGATCCCGTGCATGACCACAGTTTTGAACCAATACTCGACAGTGCCGGCAATCCGGTGCCGCTGGTCTTTTTCTCTTCGCGCGATGACTTCAACAATCGCCTGCGCGGTGTGCGTGCCGGTGGCCATGCCTATTTCACCAAACCCGTCGATCCGCTCGCCCTTGCTGCTGTGCTTGATGACTTGATGCTGCGCAGTCCACGCGAGCCCTATCGCATTCTGATTGTCGATGATGATGAACCGCTGGCCCGCTACTACGCCCTGGTTCTCGACAACGCCGGCATGCAAACCCGCATCGTCAATGATCCGATGACTGTCATGAAAGCACTTCGCGACTTTCGGCCCGACCTGCTGCTGATGGATCTCTACATGCCGCAGTGCAACGGGCCGGAGCTGGCTGCAGTGATTCGCCAACAGCAGGCGTTTATAGGGATCCCGATCGTGTTTCTGTCTGGCGAGACTGACAACGACATGCAACTCGCCGCCATGAGCCGCGGTGCCGACGACTTTCTCAACAAATCGATCAGTCCTGAACATCTGGTGGGATCGGTAGCAGCACGGGTAGCACGCTCGCGCAGCATGCGCGCGCTGATGGTCAGTGACAGTCTCACCGGTCTCTACAATCACAGCTACATCAAGGAACAGCTGGCACTGGAACTGTCGCGCGCCATCCGTCACCGCACTCCCCTTGCCTTCGCCATGCTGGATATCGACAAGTTCAAGGCGGTCAACGACAACCACGGCCACCTGGCTGGCGACCGCGTTATCAAGTCGCTGGCCCGTCATCTGCGCCAACGCCTACGCAGCAGCGATGTAATCGGTCGTTATGGTGGCGAAGAGTTTGCCGTGATTCTGCCAGCCACCAGTGCTGAGGCGGCCACGCGGGTACTGGATGAAATTCGTGCCGGCTTCTTCCGGCTGCACCATCACACCGAGCAAGGCGACATCGCCGTCAGCTTCAGCTGCGGCATTGCCGACTTTCCCCAATTCAACAATGCGCAGGATCTCAACGACGCCGCCGACAAGGCGCTGTATCGCGCGAAACAGGCGGGACGTAACCAAGTGGTTGCCGCGTAGTTCGTCAGTGGGAATTCATCAGCGCGCATGCGCATCTGCTGCCGGCTTGCCAAACCAGCGAAACAACAACGTCGCACTGGCAGCGCCAAGCAACTGGGCGATGACAAAGCCCGGCACATCGGCGGGACGAATGCCGGAAAAGCTGTCAGTCGCCGCCCGCGCCAGCGTCACCGCCGGGTTGGCAAACGAGGTGGACGCGGTAAACCAGTAGGCCGCTGTAATGTAGGCGCCAACGACCACAGCAATAATCTCCAGTCGCTGTTTCTGACAACCCCAGATGACCGAGAGCAATCCGAACGTGGCAACAAATTCGCTCCATAGCTGCGAGAAGCCGGCGCGCTCGTGTTGGGACGCCGTGAAGAGCGGTTCGTTGAACATCAAGTGCGCCGCTGCCACGCCTGCAAAAGCACCGATTGCCTGCATCGCGCAGTAAGCCGGCACATGGCGCCAGGCCATGCCACCGTTGAAGGCAACGGCCAGCGATACTGCAGGATTGAAATGCGCGCCGGAGATGGGGCCGAACGTAATGATCAAGGCGATCAACGCGGCGCCAGTGGCCAGGGTGTTAGCCAGCAACGCAATGGCAACGTTTCCCGCTGCCAGACTTTCTCCCATGATGCCGGAGCCCACTACAGTTGCCAGCAGGAAGGCAGTGCCGAGTCCTTCAGCGACCAGACGACGCGGCAGTGTCATTGTTGTTCGCCCAGCGCTTTCAATTGCTTCTGCAACGACATGCGATCCAGTTTTTCGAACGGCAGGTTCAGGAAAATCCGCAGCCTTTGCGAAAGCTCGCGGAACGTTTTGACGAAGGCCGCCTTGCGCGCTGCGTGGTCCCCTGCAGCCGCCGCCGGATCTGCAAAGCCCCAATGCGCTGTTACCGGTTGTCCCGGCCATAGTGGGCACATCTCGCCGCCGGCGTTGTCGCAAACGGTGAAGATGAAGTCCATTTTCGGCGCAGACGGCTCGGCAAACTCATCCCAGCTTTTGCTCCGCAAGCCTGACACGTCGAACTTCTTCTCTGCGAGGAGTTCAAGCGCGAGCGGATGCACAGCGCCCTTCGGATGACTGCCTGCACTGTAGGCCTTGAAGTGACCACCACCGAGTTGGTTCATGATTGCTTCCGCGAGAATGCTCCTCGCCGAATTGCCCGTGCAGATGAACAGGACGTTGTAGGTTGGGGTACTCATTTTTTCTTCTTCACAGGTTTGCAGTTGATAGCGGGCAGGCACGGTTTGCCGCCGCAGCAGTTTTCCGTCAGGAAGGCGATCAGCTCACTCATTGCGTCAAAGTTGGCCGTGTAGATTACAAAACGGCCTTCGCTGCGGTAGAGCACCAGGGTGGCGCTTACCAGCTCCTTCATATGGAACGAAACAGAGGAAGGAGCAATACCGACAGCTTCACTGATCTTGCCGGCAGCCATTCCTTCCGGCCCGGCTTGCACGAGTGCACGAAAGATTGCCAGGCGTGATTCCTGGGCCAGCGAGTACAGGGCGTCGACGATATTCATTTCCATATTTCAACTATATTTGAAATATAAAAACTTTGGAAGCCGGGCTTTTAGGTGATGTGGGACGGGGGCGATCTCGCCAGTGACCGAAAAACCTGAAATCTGAAAAGGAATGCACGGGGCAACGACAAGGAAAAAACGCAGCCACCCTGCCGTGGTTGCCTTTGGTGCGCAGTAGCCGTAAAACAAACGCAGTCGTCGCACGGCGGGGATCTGCCGTGCCGGAGTCCGTACCCGGGTATCAATCAAGGAGTCAGCAATGGGGAAGTTTTTACTTGGAGCAGTACTGGTTTGTGGTGTCGTCGTGGCGCTTACCTGGGGCTATCCCTACGTGTTCTCGCGTGAAATTACCGGCACGCTGGAATCCATGGAGGCTGCACTGCCCAATGGCGCCGTCATCACCAATGCAAGCAGCTCGGCATTTTCGGCGGGCGTCATGATCAAGAATGCCGAAGGCGTGTACATCACCTTCTCCACCGAAGACCGCCAATGGGCCACCTTGCGTGACAAGATTGGCGTCTGTGTTACCGCGCGTATATTTCCGTACGGCTGGTGGAATTTTTCCCGTTCCGGTACTTACTACAACGGGCGCCTGATAGGCGTGAGTGATCAGTGTACGGAGTAATCGCAATTCCGAATCCAGGCGCAGCGTCGTTGCGTCACCGACAGAGATTGAAATTGCTCGTATCCAGATGAAAATGATTTTCGTGCGGCTGGTTGTAGTCAGGACCAAGCACGGTACCAAAATACCTGCACGCCTCGTCATGCACCGCATGCAGAAACGCGCTGTTCTGCGGATCCTCTTCGGCGTCCCAGTCCTTCAGCACATTTGCCACTGCGCCATTTTCAAAAGTGAACGCCGCTACATCGAACGCTGATGCGGTGGAGTGCTGGCTGCGGCGTCCGGTGGCGCGACCGTAGACGTTGCGGCAGGCGAAGGTGCCGAAGTGTTCAACTTTTGTGAGAGCGCTGCCCTGGTGTTTCAACGCGAGTGGTTGCAGCGCCTGTTGTTCGAACATCACCCAGCGTACAAGCAACGGACATGAGAGTGTGAACGGAGCGTTGAACCCGATCGCAGTGCTCCTCACGCGTACCACATTCGACAGCGGACAGCTTTCGACCGGCGTGTAATCTTCCAGCGCAAGATAGTCGAGTGAGCCCTGCGGCACCGTAGCCAGCAAACTGAGACAAGCTTCAGGTTCACTCTGCAGACGCGACAGCTTCATGCGCGTGACAGCATTGATGGGATGATCAAGTTGCAGGGGTGTCCATGGCTTCCAGTGCGCCGGCAGCAAGTCCCACGGGCGTTGACTGCTCACAACAAGCAGCAGCAACGCGAAGGCCCAGCGTTTGTAGTGGAAGAACGCCCGTTTCAAGCAGCTTGCCCCTGTGATGGACATACGAATTATAGAAAGTGGGCCCAGTTGACGACTATATGAAAACAAAAGACAGGTAAAAATTTTCACCGAACTGCAGGTTGAACACTGCCCTGTTACACGCTTCCGGTTTTGTATAGTCACAGATGACCTGCTTAACGATTGATGGCAGTCTTGTGCGCGCTTCCAGGCTATCAAGGGAACCCACATGAACCGCTTGCCATCCGCTTTGTGCAAATCGTTTGCTGCCTTACTGTCGACAACCTGTCTGGCGCAAACCCCTGCTGACGCCGTGAGCTCCTACGTTGAAGCCGCCCGCGCCTTCGCCGGCACTGATCATGCCTTTATATTTGGCCGTCTGTGCGAAACGCCGATCAAGGCTGTCAACGCCGCCCCGGTGACCGATGAAGTGCCGGCAGCATTGCCAACCATCGATCCACAGCGCGAGTGGTATGCCGAACCGGCAAAAGTGTTTGACGACCTGTTCTTCCTTGGCCAGACAGTTTTTTCCGTGTGGGGACTGCGCACCTCGGACGGCATCATTCTGGTCGATGCCATCTTTGATTATTCCGTGGAAGCCGAAGTGATAGAGGGACTGCGCAAGCTCGGCATCGATCCCGGTGAAATCCGCTACGTCATCATCAGCCACGCCCATGCCGATCATTCCGGCGGCGCCGCCTTCCTGCAGAAATTTGGTGCGAAGATTGTCATGTCGGAAACCGACTGGGAACTGTATGAGAGCAGCAACGCCACCGAGAAAGCCAAGCGCGACATCGTTGCGACCGATGGCTATGAGATCACGCTCGGCGAATCCACCGTAAAGATGTACCTGACACCCGGCCACACCCACGGCACCCTCTCCACACTGCTACCAGTACATGACAACGGCGTGCCGCATGTCGCTGCCATCTGGGGTGGCACGCTGTTCAACTTCCGTGATGCGCCGGATGATCCACGTGATCTGCGTTTGCGCGACTACGCACAGTCCTCTGTGCATTTCCAGGCGATGACTGCGATTGCAGGCGCCGATGTCCTGCTGTCGAACCACACTGCCTATGACGGCACCACGGTGAAGTTGCCGTTGTTGCAGGACCGCAAGGCGGGCAGTCCGCATCCCTATGTCATCGGTAACGATGCCGTCACCCGCTATCTGAAGGTTGCCGAGTCCTGCGCCATTGCGGCCAGGATTGCAGAAGCCTCCGGGCTGTAGCAAAAAACAAATAGCCAGCCAAGACCGGTAATCTTTCTTTTCACTCCCCACCGTGCCAACAACCGCCGCCGGTACGAAACTGACGTATGACCGGCTTGACTCCACTCCAGCGTGACCCTCATATTATGGTAAACAAAATTGTTAACAATTTTGTTGCCAAAAAACAACAGAGACTTTCAGGTCACTCCAGGGGATTCACCATGCGTAGATCAATCGCCGTCGGCGTTCGCGCCGCGTTGCTGGGCAGCAGTATGTACGGCGCACTGCAAACTTCCGCCGTATTGGCACAGGCCACACCCGCCGAAGAAATAACTGTCACTGGTACGCGCGTGCGCGGTGCAGAACCGGTCGGCACCGCTGTCCTGGTGCTCGACCGCAGCAAGATGGCAGATGCCGGCCAGGTCAGCATTGATCGCATGATCAAGGACCTGCCGCAGAACTTTGATCTCGGCGTCAGTGAGAACTCACGCAACACCTCGGGCGGCAGCGGCAACGTTGTTTATGGCAACACAGTAAACCTGCGCGGTATCGGCCCCTATGCCACCCTGATCATGGTCGACGGCCATCGCGCCATCAACAACAGCCGCTCGCTGGATCCTTCGGTACTGCCAACGCTGGGTGTCGAACGCATAGAAGTGATTGCCGACGGCAGCTCGGCCATCTACGGCTCCGACGCCATTGCCGGTGTCGTCAACCTGATTCCGCGCCGCAATCTCGACGGTGTCGAGGCCCTCGCCCGCTACGGCATGGCCGATGATGGCGACTACACAGAGCGCCAGATGGGTGTGGCCGTGGGTCGCGATTGGGACAACGGCCAGTTCATGCTCGCGTACGAACATGTCGAGCGCGAGAACCTCAGTGGTGATGACCGCGATTTCTTCCGCTCGGACCAAAGCGCCAGCGGCGGCAAGGATTACCGCGTTACGCGCTGTAATCCCGGTACCTTGCGCATTGGCACTACCACCTATGCCATCCCGAGTGGCGGCCTTACCGCTGCCAACGCGGGTGCACTCGTTGCAGGCAGCAGCAACAAGTGCAATGACCTCATCGGGCAG